>DNWZ01000605.1 GCA_003506095.1 Planctomycetaceae bacterium
CCAGCGGCATCGATTGATTGACCAGGTCGGGGCGATCTTTACAGCGTCCTGCGAGCGCCGATCCGAAAACTTGGGAAATCGCGACACTCATGAACGACGATGCGACGTAGGGGCGATCGTTGACATATTGGTCCAGCAATCCGTTCTCTCGCCGTCCCCGGCTTTTACCCCGAACCATCGCAACCGGGTCGACATCCAACAGAATCGCCGCTGTGATCGCCTGCTCGCCAAGTTCAGGATAAAAGACGTGCGCCTGCCCAAAGCTCAATTCGAAACTTTGAAAGCGATCGGGGTGTTTGTGCAGCAGGTAACCGAGATCGGTCGCCGGTTGGTGAGTGGTTTGGATGGTTAGCAGCATGGGATTGATCGAATGCCAAAAGTCGGGCTTCTCAAACGGCGCTGTAATTTAGACCGAAAGCGAGCTACCGCGGTTGCGTTAGGATGAAGAGAGGCGAGCGGATTACCGGCAGGTTCATTTTTTGGCCGCCAAGGACTTCCGTCGCTAGAAATCAATCGATTTTGCAATTTGGTTGCCGGTCGAGCCTGCGTAGACTATTTTATAAGCTTGTCGTCCACGCTTCACTTTTGACCTATTTTGCTCGTGCTTCGGAACGACCAGCTCCGAAAACGATTGATTGACAAGGAAATCTTGGCCATGTCCCGATCTTTGCGCGTATCGACCGCCCTGGCTGTTGCGGCAGTTTGTTGTTCGGGTTTTTTGCCCGGCGGAACGGGAGCCCGTGTGGCGATTGCCCAAGAATCGGTACTGACAGAACTGTATGGCGAGGGTGTTCACGCGTATCACTCACACGATTTGATCCGTGCCTACGACTTGTTTACTCGCGCGATCGATGGCGGATTGAATGACCCGCGAGCCTATTACTTTCGAGGTTTAACGGCAATTGAGTCGGGTCGCAGCTACGAGGCCGAAGAAGATTTTCGTGCCGGCGCAGCGATCGAAGCCCGAAATGGCACCGGCGCATCCGTCGGGCGTGCGTTGACTCGCGTTCAAGGCACGTCTCGCATGATGATCGAGAAGGCACGAACCGAAGGTCGTTTGAGCGCTCAGGCCGAAATGGCGGCGGATGCAGAACGTCGTTACTCGGGACAACGGGCTGTTGAAGCGGAAGTGTTGCAAGCACCGCCCACACCTCGACCGCGCCCCGTAATGCCGGGCGTCCAGCCACTGCCGGTACCCGTCGCCGGAGCGCCATCGCCTTTTGATAATGACTCCGCCGCTGGCCAGCCGAAGGTACAATCTGCCGACGCATTGGAAGACGCGATGGTCGATCCGTTCGCTGACGACGGTGCACCGGCACCAGGAACAGCGCCAGCGGGCGACGCCCCCGCGATGGATGCTGCTGATCCGTTTGCAGCACCTCCAGCCGGTGGTGCTCCGGCGGCTGATCCTTTCGGCGCCGACCCATTCGGGTCTTAAAGTAGCAGGCACTCTCCGAGTGCCGTCAGCAACTTCCCCATTCAGAAAATCGTTTTTTGTCACGGCACACGGAGTGTGCCTACTACCTTATGCAAACACCGTTGCCCGGAATTCGACTGTTTGATCTGACGGGCCGTGTGGCTCTTGTCACTGGTGGTACCAAGGGACTCGGTGCCGCGATGGCTGCGGGACTGGCCTCGGCCGGTGCAGCGGTCGCCATCTGCAGCCGCAGTGGCGATGAATCGGCAAAGGTGGCCGAACAAATCGCCGCCGATTACGGAGTGACCGCCGCCGGATTCGCGGCCGATGTCTCCGAAACCGAACAAGTCGATCGCTTGATGGCCGACATCTCCAATCGATTCGGACGACTCGATATCTTGGTCAACAACGCAGGAATCAACATTCGCGGACCGATCGAACAGTTGTCGCTGGACGACTTTCGCCGTGTCCAACAAGTGAATGTCGAAGCGGTTTGGTATGTGACTCGGTCGGCCATGCCACTACTGAAGGCGAGCCCAGCGGGACGGATCATCAACTTGGCCAGCACACTGGGAATCGTCGGCTTGGCCAATCGCACCCCGTATGCATCCAGCAAAGGGGCGATCGTGCAAATGACTCGGGCACTGGCACTCGAGTTGGCCGACACACCGATTCGTGTCAATGCGATTTGCCCTGGTCCATTCCTAACACCGATGAATGAACCGATCGCCGAGACCGAAGAAGCGATGAAGTTCATCGTCGGCGCCGTGGCACTGGGCCGCTGGGGCCAAATGCCCGAGATTCAAGGTTCTGTAATCTACCTGGCCAGCGACGCGTCCAGCTACACGACCGGCAGCATGATGGTCGTCGATGGCGGTTGGACGGCGCGATAACATTATCCTCGCCAGCGATCTGAAACTATAAGGTTTTCAGGTATTCTAGTACCGCTCGTTTTTTGTCATCAGTCAGCGCACTTGGATAATCGTGCCCACGATTGCTTTTGCCAAACCGTGTGGTGTCAAAATATTGTCGACGCACGGCGATGTCGGTTTGTGTCAGCGGCACGCGGTCGACCGATTCGACGCTCAAGCCGACTTTTGATTCGTCGACCTCATCGGCAACCCGTCGCCAAATCTTGGGCCGACCTTCAGGGTTCAAGACATCCCACAGCGTCGGCACACTGCCGTTGTGAAAGTACGGCGCGCTGGCCCAGACGCCATCCAACGGCGGTGCGACGTATCCATCCGGATCAACCGTCGTCTGCTGGCGTTTCCCGTCCGCACCTACGGCAAACCAACTGTCAGCGTACTTCTGACGCCCCGCAACTGGCAACGCCGCCAAACGTACCGGATCGGTGCCGATGTCAGCCAACGGGACACGAACGCTGGGGTAATGCGCATCTTCTCCATAAGTTCCATGACACGACGCACACGTGTTGTTGAAAATCTTATGCCCCGATGCTGCTAAGGTTTTGTCGATCGCCAACGGATAACGAGGTGCCTGCAGCGACATCAAATAAGAATGGATGTGTTTGAAGTCGCCTTCGTGCCTGCGGTAAAAATCGGGACCGTTTTCGGGCACCAGCGTGAATTGCATCAAACCGCGGTGGCCACGTTTGGCAAAGCCATCAATGTAAATCTCCGGGCGCTTTGAAAAGTGCCACCATGGCGGTGCATCCATGTCATGATGCGTCAGTGTTGCGGGAATCTCATCAATCAGGTTCAATTCCGTATCGCGACGGCTCATCAGTCCGATACCAAAGACCACGGCGTTGGTGGTGCCGTGCGTTGAACCGAGCGGTATGACCAACGATCCGAAATCCATTCGCGACAGCGGCTTTGCGAGCTTCAGTTTTGTCGCTCGCAATTCCTCGGTCATCGTTTGTAACGCGAAACGATTGTTCGGCGCACCTGGATACGACTTGCCGTAGACGGTTCCGCCGTGGCAAGAAAAACAATTCATCGTCCAAGTTCGGTTGCCGTCTGCGTGTTCGGTGACAACGTACTGCAGCGGATCGCCGGGCAATTTATCCGTCGGCGTTTCCGGGCGACTGGTCAACCCATAGCGATCGAAAGCCATCTGCCGACGCTGGGCCGGCGTCGCGACTTGCGCCGCTTGGCGGAGCGGTTGTGGCCAAACTTGCCACACTTCGTCAAAGATCGCTTCGTCAAAATCGGGCGGCAAAAATGGCTTGTTAACCAACAGATCGTAGCCGGTTTGCGGATCGCCCAGCGGAGCGACTGCGGAATCGGCTGCCGATGAAGCGCCAGTAAAAAACGCGGCAGAGAGAAATGCCAGTCCGAGCGAGGCGATAAGCGAACGTTTCATGGCTTCAG
>DNWZ01000455.1 GCA_003506095.1 Planctomycetaceae bacterium
GCCGATAAGGACGAAAGCGGACGCGGTCCTTGATCCAGGGACGGCAAACTGACGCCTGCAGCCCCCCCGGGAAACCGTGGACGATGGAATGCCCCACTAGAGCAGCGTCATCGATCACGAACAAATCGTCGCGTTTATCAGCGGAAAGCGCAAGATGGGGTCGTGGGGTACCGCCGGAAAAAAACGAGTTCTCGTGAACAGTCTCGCCTGTCAATTCGTTGACCACTCGCGCAGGAGCGACAATCCAGTCCACGTCGGGATAGGCCTCGAAAGCGTCAACGCAGTCTTTCAAGTGATGAGGCAACCACGGGTCATCGCTATCCATAAATGCGATCAGCGATCCGCCAGTCGCCTCTAGACCGCGTTGGCGGGCGACTCCTGCCCCGGCATTGTCCTGGTAGATGTAGGTAACTTTTTGAGTTACCTGGTCTTGGAACTCCTCGACGACCTGTCGATTGCAATCGGTACTTCCATCGTCGACGACGATCAGTTCCCAGTTCTGCTCTACCTGTTGACGAATTGACGCAAGGCCATCGCGCAACAACGCCGGACGATTGTAAGTCGGCAGAACGATTGAGACGATGTACTTTCCCACAATACACATGCGCCCGAAGGCTTGTTAACGTGACAAGGCTTTCTTGAACAATACTTTCAGGGCTGCTACGTAATTGCCACATGACAATTGCCGCGATACGGAATTGCGATTAACCCAAGGGTAACCTGTCGCAAAGAAGTCATCAAGTAATTCTGGATGCTCGGTAGCGCGAAGTGTATCCTCGACTATATCGTGAAGTACTGTATCCACCGCAGAATCGTGCTTCAAAAAATGCAAGATCGCCGGACGACGATAACCCCAAGATTTGCGTTCGACCATCGCATTGTATCGTCGAGGCAGAACCTTGACATTGGTTCCGAGGTCTTCAATCGCGGCATTGAGAGAGGGCTGGTCCTGAGTGCAGCCAATCTCGATGCTCTTCTTCCACAACTGATGCCAGCGTTCTCCCAAGGCGGCAGCCTCGGCAGTGTCCGGCCAAAACATCACCCCACTGTTGAAATACCTGGCCGGGACATGCCACCCAAGATCGTCGTAGATTTTCTTGATTTGTGGATGGAGTGAGAATTGTCTCGGGGGCAGATTCAAATCAAGAGCGGCGCAAACTTGCCTTCGGCAGGTAACCAATTTATCTAAAGCAGAGAGGGGAAATGCATCGCAATCAATAAACAGAAAGTCTCCGCTGATCAGCGAGCGCATGGACGTCTTCAGCCATCGGCTGCGAAGGCTGGCGTTTTCCAGCGATATCTCACGATGGATCACTTCATCGGCACAACCGCAAATCTTCTTCAGCATTGGTGACACAGCGTCTGTCACGATGCAATCGGTAAGAACAACAACACGCCAATTCGGGTGCAATCTTCGAAGGCATTGGACAGACAGCCATGCCATTGCCGGGTATGTTCCGGCTCCAGAATCAGTGATCACGTAGACGGCTTGCATGGTCACTTATCAGGTAAGTTGGATGCCGTGCTGACCGGTTGCGTCAGAATATCACAGCTTTTGCCGTTTTTAAACCGTCTCCGGATATCGCTTTCGCGTTCCCGCGTCAACGTTCAATTGTCGATGAATGATCGTTCCTACGATGTCCGTTTAAAACTGCGTCCGTGTTTCGGTCTGCGTCAGCTCGCCACCCTCCAATCGTGACGACACACCAGAAGAGCAGGTCGCAGGTCTCATCGATTTGCTCCGGAACACGTCTGCGTTTTGGCTTGTCATGATCTTTTCCGCTCTAGTGCCCCGACTACGTCAGATCGGATTTGCGGCTTTTCTGAAAGAGTGTAGCTTGGTGTGTGCTTTCGCGTTCGTTTTATTCGATTCGTGCGACGAGCTTACCTACTTGTTTGACCGACAACCCAATTCCGCCTGCAGCCGCTTGATAATTTTCAGCGCAGCTTTGCAATCCAAGACATGTCGGACTCGAGCATACTAAGGTGGCGATACATTTTTTACCAAGTCGCCAAAAACCAAAAAAGCAATACGCCGGCAGGTTTACAAAACAATATATTGATTGTGTCAGCGAGGAGACCCAAATGAGTTTGGATGCAACCGCATGAGTAGCCATAGCCGAAGCATGAGGAGGCGTTTTTTTAACGCCACAGGAACTCGGTATGCGGAGGCAACGCACACCTCTGTAATCCCTGGATAAACAATTGCGCCAGTATCAACACAAAAGACGGGCTTAAGAGAACTATCCGCGATTATTTTAGCCTGCGAATAATCACTCTCAATGAAAAGCTTGGCACTCGACGCTGCAAAAACCTCTGCCTTGTATTCGCCATGACGTGACCATCTGCGTCTCGCATGCAAATCAGGCAAATCCAACATAACAAGTCGGTCGTATTCAATCCCAGCGAGGCAAAGCCAGTTCTCGGTCAAGTCACGATACTTTTCAAGCCGGCAAGTTACAAGAGTATTGATCTTGACGGATGGTCGACACCGCGGATCAACTGTACGCAAAAATTCGCGATACCTTGGCCCATCATCGTTCTCGGTATTAAACGGATCTCGACAAAGAACACCGTCAATATCAACACATGCTTCTGCGAGTACGGGATGATGCATTAAGTTCCATTCAAATATTCTTGGGACATCACAAACCTCGCCAAACTTGTCAACCAAGCTTTCCTTGCCAGGTGCACAATAAACTACACCGAAAACAACCTCGCACTTTACTCGCGACGCTGCGATGATTCGTCGAGCACGCTCCATTTCGTAGCCTGCGTAAAGGCTATCGTCAAGAACGAGCACACGGTGAACCGCATTTGCGTGAAACTGCTTCCCACGCCGACCAGCGGACAACAAACGACCTTCGCAGAAGCCATTTAAATCCGCCAGTGGTAAGTTCGTGTGCAGAGCGAGTATTGACGCTGCGAGGAGTCCGCTACGAGGAATACCGACAATTGCGTCTACACCTTGGCAAAAATCTAACGCACGTTCTCTCAAGACCTGATTTAGGTCATCCAAACTACGGTATTGCATCGCTACTAATCCAAAAACTGCGAACATATGACTGGGCGGTCAACCCGGTAAACCATCAGGCAAACCAGTAAAAGTACCCAGAAATCGGCCGGCCGGTATGGGGGAATTACCTTCTACAAACTATTAAGAAATTGTACGCAAGCTCAAGCACTACCTGCAATCGAAAACGACCGTCTTCACGGCTTAAGACCACGCACACCGAGATTGATCCAACCATGGTCATAACCTCTAACCTCATCTTTATCCATTTTCCTTAAATCAACTAGTCCGGCTTCACGCAACAACTTTTCAAGATAGCGTTGGGTGAATAACGCCCGGTGCCAATTTGGGTGATTCAGAGTGCCAGTCCCATCGCCGTATGTGTACATTCTACCAGCCGCCCATCTACAGACATCTTTGTCGTCGTTCCAGCGGTACCATCCATCATTTTTTGTTTCGTCAATTCCATTGATTTCGTAATCCACAAGGGTGGAGCAAATCTTTAAACCGTCGGGAACCCAAATTTCCAATGCGCCACTTGGGCGTAAAACCCTTACCCAGTCCCGCAAGACATCTGCCGTTTGATACCAAGGAATATGTTCCAGAACATGACTAGCATAAATAACGTTGAAAGTGTTGCTTTTAAAGGGAAGTCGTTTTGCGGCATCATGAACATAATCAACTTCGCCTTCATCTACTACGTTTAAAGTTTCGAATCCTGCAATGCGACGACCTCCCGGTCCGATCTCCAGACATCGGCTTGGATTCTTTTCGTTGCGTGATTTATTAACTAACGTTCTTGCTATGGATTTTATTTTTTTAAGAAACATCTAACAAGCACTCCTGCATGTACTCAACTGCAACAAATTCAGGTGGAAATCTGATTTCGCCAAATGTCGCATTCCATGCAATATTCTTATCTGAATTTTGGCTAAATGGCATTACTTCAAACGACGCTGCCTCCATCACCACGTCTAATTCTTTGCGAGTTGTCTGATCGGTGCCAGTACCTACCGAGATCGACATTCCGTAGTTGCCTGGCGCAATATGTGTTTTGGAGAAGCACAAACGAAACGCGTGAGTACCATTACTATCCAATTGGTTATTGATTGGAACAAAGGTGCTCAGCAGTGGCCCTCGCCGCTCAGAGTAAACGGTAATACCAAATCGAAGATCGTCAGCAATGGGCTCCGTCGCTCTAATTTTAACTTCAAAAACAAGGGGGCCGTCATAAGGAAAGCCCGTTGGTTGTTTTGCTAGGGGACGCACCTCAACTATGCGCAACTTTTGTCCCAAATGAATGCTTGGGCGTTTCAGCGCCTCGGTCGAGTGGCTTTTGTGAGTAGCGGAACTCAGGTATTGCAAAATAGCTTCCTGCGATGTCCCTATTCTCGCAATAGCACCTTCTGCCAAGCACACTCCACGCGTACACAGACCGTCGACGGCCGTCATGTTATGGCTTACAAACAATATCGTACGTCCGCTCGATGCCACGTCGCTCATTTTACCAATGCACTTCCTCTGGAATTCTACATCACCTACCGCTAAGACCTCGTCTATTAATAAAATCTCTGGCTCAAGGTGTGCAGCAACCGCAAACGCAAGCCGGACTTGCATCCCACTCGAATACCGTTTCGTGGGCGTGTCCAAAAACTTCTCCACACCGCTAAAATCTACAATTTCTTCAAACTTGCGATCGATCTCTTTTTTTCGCATACCCAAAATCGTGCCGTTCATATATACGTTTTCTCGTCCCGTAAGCTCGGGATGAAAGCCGGTGCCGACCTCCAGCAAACTACTGACCCGACCGCGAATGACGACTCGGCCGCTGGTCGGTTCGGTGATTCGACTTAAGATTTTTAGTAGCGTACTCTTGCCGGCTCCGTTGCGGCCGATAATCCCGACCACGTCGCCCTGGTTAATTTCAAAGGAAACGTCGCGGAGGGCCCAGAGGGTGTCGGTGGAGGAGGGATTGGGGATCGGGGAATCGGTTGAGGTGTTGAGGCGGCGTAGTCTCTTGAAGTTTTTCCAGGGTGCGGTGATTGCGTTCTTCATCGCACCCATCAACGTGTCGGGAATCTCTTCCCTCACGCCGATGCGGTAGGCTTTGGAAAGGTGTTCGACGGAGATGACTGATTGGGACATATGGCTGGGATTTGGGAATGAAGGGATTACACCGCGAAAAAACGCAGAGTATTTTGTTCCCGGAGGTTTGTGGGTGTCGAGAGTCTCTGCGACTTCCGCTACGCCTCCTACGCTACATCAGCAAAGATCTTTTCTTTGCTGCGGAAGAAGACGAGACCGCTGAGCAACATAACGGTGGTGCTGAGCGTGCCGACGGCTAAGAGGCTCCACGGCATCGGCTGGGTTCCGAGCAGGCCGCTTCGAAACCCTTCGATCACGCCGACCATCGGGTTGAGCGCGTAGAACAATCGGTACTGTTCGGGAATCAGGCTTGTCGGATAGACGACCGGGCTGGCGTACATCGCTAATTGAACGACAAATGTCATCGCGTGCTTGACGTCGCGGTATTGAACCGCTAAAGCCGTTAACCAGATGCTGATCGCCGCCGCTGACGCGACCATCAGGATTATCACCAGTGGCAAAAGCAAAATCGTGATCGGCGGTATCCACAGGTATATGAACATCAGGATCGCCATCAATCCGGCGGCGATTACGAAATCGACCAGCTTGGCCGCCACGGCTGACAACGGCAGCAATAGACGCGGGAAGTAGACTTTTCGGAGCATGTTCGCCTCGCCAACAAGACTGGCCACGCCATCATTGATCGCGTTGGAAAAGTAGGTCCACGGCAATAAGGCGGCCAGACTGAACAGCGCGAACGGGGCACCGTTACTGTCGATCTGGGCCAGACGACCGAAGATGACGGTGAACAGGATCATCGAGAAGAGCGGCTGGATGATCGCCCAACCGAATCCGATCGAGCTTTGGGCATAACGGACTTTGATTTGTCGCCAAATCAGGAAGCGGAACAGGTCGCGGTAGGCGACCAGTTCCTTCCAGTCGAAAAGTTGCAGCCCCTTGCGCGCCTCAATAATCGTGATGTGTTCGGGGGAGAACTCCGCTGCGTCGATATCGGCCATTGAGGCAGGCGTTTTGGGTTCGGCGTCGAGCAAAGAAGGTGTCATGGTTGAGGAAGAGAGTGGCTAGTGGCTAGTCTTGTTTGCCGAAAGGATCTTTGTGAGTTCCGGCAATCCCGTAGCGGAACTCGCAGAGAGTTTCGGTGTTTTCTTCAAACGCGGGGAACGACAGCCTCTGCGACTTCCGCTACGTTCGGGTCTGGATGACTTTGGCGGGGATACCGGCAAGGATGCTCCGTGGCGGATATGGCTTGGTGACCACGCTGCCGGCACCGACGACGGTTTGATCGGCGATGTCCGCCAAGACCACGCTGCCACCACCGATCCAGCTGTCACGTCCGATGGTGACTCGCCTGGGCATTCCTGGTTGGTCGCGAATCGGGATGTCCGGCCGCTCGAACCCGTGTAGATTCGGGCCGCTGGGGATTTGAACCATTGGCCCCAACAGCACATCGTCTTCCAGGGTGACCAATCCCAACAGGCATCGCGGTCCGATGTAAACATGGTTGCCGATTCGCGCCTCGGCCTTGGAAAACAAGACCCCAAATCCGATTGTCGCGGTCGGGGCACAGTGCTCGAGCGTGAATCGATAAAAGGCGACACGAAGGTAGCTGCCGGTTAAACCCGGCAATAATGAAAGGATTTGGGAGTGGGTTTCGAGCGACCGATCAGCCGAGCCGAGGCGGCTGAGCAGATAGTGGGAGATGATGAAGGGAAGAATCAATAGCGTGCAGAGGAAACGAAACAGCGGCTTGAAAATGGCTTTCACGGCAGGGAAAAGTCGTAGCGGAACTCGCAGAGAGTTTCGGCGATGTTGGAGACGTGGCGGCCAGGTCGAAAGTCTCTGCGACTTCCGC
>DNWZ01000447.1 GCA_003506095.1 Planctomycetaceae bacterium
CGATTCAAAAAAAATCGTTTGCATCGGTTGGGCTTTTGATTCGCATTGACAGGTTGGGGGCAATTTCAGTAGCACATTTTAAGGAGGTATTTGAGTTTGGCCAAAATGGGTGTTTGCGATGCGATCTTCCCGCGCCCGCCTTAGCCATCAACGCGGTGGCAAAGCGATCAAAGCTTGTTTTCGATTCGTCGTTACAATCGGCCTAGTGCTAGTCACGCTGGTTTCAGCGCATCCATGCCAGGCACAGGAGTTGGACCAACTGCGTGAAAGCGTGCGCCAGCCCCGCGAGTCCAGTTCAACCGATGCATCCAGCTCAACGCGAAGCGAGCGTCCGCCCCGCGAGAGCAGACAGCGCCGCTGGTCGGATGACGACGATCAGGATTGTGATGATGACGGTTTGTGGGGGCTTGTAGCCTTGGGAGCTTTTGCGGTTGTGACAGCACCCTTTTGTTTGCCACGCAGTTTCATAGAGGACGATTCGCTGGATGCAGGACAATTCAGCGGGTATCCCTATTGCGCCGGCGGTTCAGGGGTGATGCGAATCGGCGGCGAGAATTGCGATTCCCCAGACCCCTTGGTGTCAATCGAATCTTATGACTGGTTGATACGAATGCGGACCGAGTACACGGAAACATTCGATGATCTTTCGCGCACCGGCGGCCAGTTATTATGGGACACGTCGAGTCGGTGGGGAATCGATACACAATTTGATAATCTTCGCGAATCTCGCGATCCGCAACCCGATGACGACCTGTGGATTGGCGATGCCAATTTGGTGTTCCGCTTCGCACAAAGTCCCCGTGTGCAAATGCGTACCGGTGTCGGATTGAATTGGTTGAAAGACGACGCGCAATCCGATTTCGGTTTTAACTTCACTTATGGAGGTGACTTCTTTGTCAAGAAACCCTGGGTCGTATCGACCGAAATCGATTGGGGATTGTTGGGGAATGCCAATCTCTTTCGTGGCCGCGTGACGACGGGAATCACGTGGCATCGTTGCGAGTTTTATACCGGGTACGAGTATCTCGAAATCGGCACCATGGAACTCAACGGGCTCGTCGCCGGAATCCGATTGTGGCAATCCGGTCGTTTGCCATCCTTCTAACGGGACAGCGAGTAGGCCGAAACAAGCGTAGCGCCGTTCCGGCATAACTGCTTCGGCCCCGGCATCGTTGGCGACGGTTGGGTTTGTCCCAACAACGTCGCAGCAGGTTTGGCGTGCTAGATTGCCGAATGTAGAACAATTGTCCTCAATTGTTCCGACTTATCGGTGATCGTTTCAAACTGGGGTACTGAACAATTGAGGACAATTGTTCTACACCCACGTTACGTCTCCCGTTACCGGCTTTGCAGGACACGTACCCGGCCAGAAGAAAACACGTTTCGTGCCATCCAGTAAGCCGCATTTTTTCGCATCTCCCGTCACTTTGAATGCGACATTGTTGGCAACCTCGTCTGGCGGACTGACACATCGAGACGAGGAAGCAAGTACAGTCACGATAACCTGTATCAACGCACGCAGGAGAAGTGGCTGGACGACGATCAGACGCGCAACCGCCAGTTGTCTTTCGTTTACGACATCGAAAATCGATNNCTGACCAGCGACAGTGATCCGGGCGTAAACCGGGGATAGTCTAGTCGATGACATTTGCCGGTTTGGGGGGTGTTGTCGGCGGGGGCGGTGTCGGTGCCGGAGGCTTTGGTGGCCCTAAGGTGATTCCGCCAGGAACCGTGGTCTCATACGTCCATGCTTCCGGTTGCGGATCCCATCCGCTTAAGATACCTGCATCAGTGAATGCCGCGCGGGCGGTGACATAGACTTCGTGGCTATCGGGTAAGACAAAGAACCGTGCATAGAATTGTTGGGGGTTGATGCTCGCGACCCCTTGCGATCGAAAACGCGATCGGGCACTTCCGACCTCTCGCTCGCTGATACCGCGCCCCGAACGTGGCTTCAGGCGAATTCGAGGCGAAAGCTCATTGAGCACAAAATACTCGGCTTCAAAATAATCATTCTGGTCTTTAAGACGCTCAAAGGGTTTCGTAAACAATTCGGGATTGATGCCAGCTTTCGGGTCGCGGTCGAGCCCCAACCGAGCGATGATCTCTTTTGCCCGTAACTCGGCCCGCCCGCGAAAAAATTCGACGTCAAGCGGATAGAGCGAATTAGCCGAGCAGACAAACAAAAGTGGCTTCGTTCCCGATGGTGCTGGACGCGGGTCAGGGACTGTGATCTCAACGGCCGGAGGGGCCTTTACGTTGGGCGTCTTCTCCAGTCGGGCCTCCAACTCCGCCTTTTGAGTCGCCATCGTTGTGATCAATTGCGTCAACTCGTCTCGCTTGACTTTAGTTTCCTCGATTTCAGTGGTGTTTTTTTTCGCTGTCTGACGGTCTTGATCCAGCTTCATTGCGTATTCGTTGCGTTCTTTGTTTTTGGCGGCGAGTAATTGTTTGCGTCGCTCTAGCAACTCTTTCTTTTTTTCCAGTTCTTCCAATTGGCGCTCGGCATCGACGTTCAGCGGGTCGACCATGATCCGTTGCAGTTCGTCTTGTTCCTCCTGCTTTTTGCGCAGCACCTCGCTCAGTTCTTCGACCTGCTCGGGGGCCACGCGGTTTTCCGCCGTGATTCGAGAGACGACCTCCGCCACGCTCATTTGGGTGATGATCAACACGAGTACCAGAATGCCGACGACATTGGTCATGGTGTCGAGCAGAGAATCGAGTCCCCCGTCTTCATCGCTATCGCTTTTGGCTCTCATATCAATGCTTATTCATTTGAAAGTTCGAAAATCGACGTCGCGCGATCATTCTTTATTCGGTTGGGCGAAAACGCTTAAATCGATTCTGCCTTTACCCACGACCGGGATTTTACCACTGCGCAGGTTGCGGTCGTCGCATAGTTTTTTACAGGCTCGATAAGTCGCCAGTCCATCACTGCGCAGTAGAAAGATGATCGAGCCATCCTTGCTGTTTGCGACCGTTTCCAGCAACTTGATAAAGTCGCCGTCCTTAACCACCTCGGCGGTTCGGATCCGTTTGGGTTCTGGTAAGTGGTGCAATACGACGGAATCGGCAGCACATTCAACAAAGAAAGGGGTATAGGTGCGACCGCTGCCTTGTGGCAGGATCGTTACTTGGGCTTCGGAGCGGTCTTGTCGTTCGCTCAGTTCCTTTTCTAGCTGGGCGATCTCTTCTGCCATCTGTTGCTGTGCGGCCTGCATGTCAGCGACAGTTTCTCGCATTTTCGGGTCGAGTTGGGGAATGACGATCGATACCTTTTGTTGTTCTGCCAGTTCCTTCTCGACCAGTTCCAATTCTTTGAAGAGGTTTTCGAGCTCTTCTACCGTGATGTTTAGTAATTGCTTTTTCTCGCGCAGTTCGAGCGCCGCGGCATGTGATACGGAGATCTCTCGTTTCAGTTTCTCCAGTTGCGCTTCTGTCTTGGTCAGTTCCTGTTTTATCTGTTCGTGTTTCTCGATCAACGCGACGTCTGGTGTGTCGGTTTGGCTGAGCGCAATGGTTGCGATCATCATTGTCAGTACGCCAATCACACTGGCAATGATGCTTAAGAATGGGAACAACGAAATGTCATCATCGGAGCTTCGTCGTCGAGCCATGTTCAGTGTTTTCCGTTACGTCGGGCCGGTTTGCCGAACCCAAACCAACGTGACGATGGTGTGGGAACCTGTTGGATAACCACTTGATGTTCGCTTAACTTGCTAAGAACCTCATTTAATCCTTGAAGTCCGTTTCGGACGCCTTCTAGATTCTCTTGTAGTGTTTCTTGGGCATTGGAAAATGATCCTGTGACTTCGTTTTGCATCGTTCCGGCTTGTTCCGCCAGGCGATTCAGGGTCATTTGTATTTTGTCGGCGGCATTAGCCATTTGGTCGAGCTGTGCTTGTAATCTTGCCTGTTGGTCGAGTTGTTGTTTGTTAAGCAATTCCACATGTTTGTGTTGTTGCTGTTCGATCTGGCCGTTAACGCGTTCCCAGCCTTGGGCAACTTGGTCGGTTAACCGATCACCAATCTTGTCTAATTTGCCGAGCCATTTTTCGAGTTCCGCTTGGCGCGTGCCGAGTGCTTGCTCGACCGCTTCTCGAAATGCCGACATGTCGCCATCGGGTTCTCGGAGGCGAGTTTCATCGTTGTTCTGGCGTCGCCCGTCATTGAGTCGGCGCAACAGGTTTTCGTTGCAATACTCGTCGACGCTGGTGAGCAGATCCTCTTCGGCCTTCTGAAGTGCCGACGCCGGGATCTTAACCATCAGGCTCATGATCAGCGCGAGCAGGGTTGTATCGAATGCGGTACCGAGGCCACCGAAAACATCCTTCAGCGCGACCTTCATCGCATCCATGCTGCCGCCATCACTTAAGCTGCCAGCGAGGCTGGCGACGGCGGCACTAACGCCCATCACCGTGCCGATGAACCCAAGGATCGGCAGGGCCCATATAAACACCTTTAAGATCGTGTAGCTGCCATTGACGTTATTGGCGTCGATTTCGGCTTGGGATCCCATCATGGTCACCGTTTCGGCGGCATGGTTGCGTGCGCGGAAATGTTCGATCCCTCGAACGACGCGATTGACCAGAAACGTATCGCTGGTTGCGCCAGGCAGTTCATTAATGTTTTTAATAAACGCATCCAAACCGCCCACAGTAATCTCTTGAGAGATATCGGTTGGCAGGATGTCGAGCAGCATTGCCGTCTTCTGTTTCTTTAGATTGTTCCATTTCAGAATCAAAATGGCGATCGCCCAAAACATCAAGCATGTGGTGGGAAAAGGGACCGGCCCCCGTTGCCAAAATAATTGGCCAAAGAAACTGTCGCGAACCGGATACAACAGGGCATAAAAAACTACCGTAGCGATAATGCCCATCAAGCCGCTCAGTACAAGGCTGACGTCGCTGTTCGCCGAATCGCTGCTGCCAGTGCTGAACCAATTTCGCACCACCCGTTTGCGTTGGATTACCTCCTTAGGCGCTTTGGGTGTGGTGGCAGTTCGCTTGGCTGTGCCCTCGCTGACTCGAATGTTTGGGAAGACGATTTCCGGTTCGGGGGGCGCGGTTTCGGGGATCCGTACTGTGGCGCGACAGTAGGGACATGCACGGCTTTTTCCCGCAAGGTTATCGGGGACTTTCAGCGATTTATTGCAGCCTGGGCAAGTGATTTTAAAGAATGTGCTCATCGGCCATGGGTGTCAGCGGAATTGAAATCGGAGTTGTGTGATCCGTCGGTTTTGCGGGTCACGTCAGCTCTGCTGAGCCGTTTCGATTATACACCGGTGCCCTTCGGTTGGGGCGATTTCCGTGACTCAAATGCTCGGCCGGTGGGCAGCAGGGTCAATGCTTTTCAACGAGAAATAATTGTTCCAGCACGTGAATTTGGCGTCGCGACAGATTGCGACTGCCGCGAAATGTGTTGTGTTTGATTTCGACTGTATCAACATTGCCGAACCGTTGCAGCGTTGCCAACATCTCGCTCGGTGAAATGAATCCTTCATCGTTGAATGAAATCAATAGAAACTTGGCATCGAGGTTTTCTAATAAGTCGACCAAGAGCGGCAATGACTGGTCGCGGACGTTGTAGCCCGACCGCTGCCATTGTTTCGGAATCCCCGACACTCTGCTGAGCTCGACCGGTTCTTGGTACCCAGCGATCAGGTTCAGCATGAAGTAGTTAGATCCGTAAGGGTGTTGGTTGTAGGGCGGGTCGATGTAAGCGAGATCGATTCCCTTGATCTTTCGCGCCACGGCGTTGGCGTCCTCTTGATAAACAAGCGACTGGCATTCGAATCGGCTTAGTACCGGCAGGCTCATCGTGATTTCGCCAGTGATGCGGTTGATCGCGTTCTTGCCGCTGCCGCCGAATTGGCCGATACCTGTGGTTCTGTCTTTATAAAATCCTTTAAACACTCCGGCGGTGTTGGCATGAATCGATGCCGCACTGAGCAGTGGCCCGAGCAATAGGTCGCGGTCCGTTGCAGACGCTTCTTCGATCAATTGTCGATAATGATCCACCCGCCGAGCATTCTCGCGTGTGTAGAAGACACGATCTTCGGGCGTGATGTTTTGCTCATCACGTGGCGCATAAAGACGCTCGATGAAACCCGGCGGAAGTCGTTCGCTGGCAACTCGCCGATTCATTTCGGCGACCGTTTTGGTTAATCCGTCCCAATCGACTTCGCTGTGATTTCGCAAATAGCAACGTGCGACGGTCGCCGCGTAATCTTCAAGATCGTTGCTGATCAGGATTTCTGAATGCGATTTCAGATACCGCGAAACGACGCCCGATCCGCTGAAGGCGTCGAAGATGGTTAACTTGCTTTTGCCGAGTCGGTTTTTAATCTGTTCAACCGATTGTCCGATGAAACCCAACAATCCGCGTTTGTTGCCGATATAGGTGATCAATTGCCGAGTCAGGTAGT
>DNWZ01000576.1:0-4039 GCA_003506095.1 Planctomycetaceae bacterium
TGAAGGGACATCGGCCGGTGGTGGTACCGGTGGATCGTTTAGCAGTCGATCACGAATCCAAACCGCTCTTCGCACCGGATGAGAATCATCGCCCGTCGAATTGCTTAATAAGATACTCGCGTGTCCCAGCAATCCGCCGCGATGTTGGTCGGGGGTGAGTTCAAAGCGGCGAAACGATTGGCCATAGACGCCCTCGATAGAGTAGTGCCGCGCCAGCGGTTCGTTCAACATGGTAAAGCTTGACGACAATAGATTCAGCGCGTTTTCATCGCTCCGCACCAGTTCGCCCAAGAACGCCTCGGTCTCGCCACGCATCTCGCTTTTCAAGCGATCGTCAAACTTGGGATGATAGTCTCGACTGATTGCGACACGGTCGACAACATCCAGATGCAACCACTGCTGGGTAAATTGGTTGATCAATCGAGATGAGCGCGGATCGGCGAGCATGCGTTCGATCTGAGCTGATAACACCGAGGGATCATTCAATTTGCCTGCCGCAGCCAAGTCTCTCAGCGGCTCGTCCGGCATCGTGCTCCAGAGAAAATAGGAGAGTCGCGAAGCCAATTCCCATTCATCGATTTGTCGCCGCTGGTCGCCCGAGGTTTCAATCAAGGGCTCGACCAAGAACAGAAAGTCGGGGCTGATTAAAACCATCGCCAACGTTTCACGCATCGCGTCTTCGAAGCTCGGATAATCCTGACGCAGCGAACGAAAGAAAGCGACTAGAGAATCGATTTCAGCAGTTTCCACGGGGCGTCGGTAGGCTTGCGGCACGAATCGGTGCAAGATCCTGACCGCAAGCGCATCCTCCGCCTGAGCCAGCTTGTTGTTCTCTGCCGCAACTTGCTGCTCCGCTACCGCAACGAGTTCGTCTGTGGCCGCAACTTGATTGTCCGTCGAAAGCAGGATCCGCCGATGTCGTTCCGGTGGCCACTGGTCAAACCAAGGGCCAACAAACTCAACCGATTGAATCACCAGCGTCGGCAGATCAGGTTCCTCAGGAAAACTCATCCCTTTCTCTTTGTCGTCGTCACCTTTGGGAAGAGGCGAACCGTTGTCGTAAACGTTGCGAACCTGAATGACCAAGCCCGGATACTTTCCCTGGCCTCGAACCGGCAGCGGAAAGTCTTCGATCCGCCCGCGAAACTCGAATGTCTGTTCTTCAGATGAAGTGATTTCGACAACCGGAAACTCACGAAACAGAATTTTGGTATCGGGACGGTAGCCGACAGAAACTTCCAGCAACGGGAAACCAACGTGCGGTTTCAATTCCGCGGTTAACTTGACCCGGACCAAGAAGTCACCCTGTTCCGGATAATCCTTTTCGATCTTGGCCAAGAACTGCTGCTGGCGTCCGAGGCGGTTGGAATAGTGAGGCTTCCCCAACCACTGCTTGACGTTGCTGGCGGTGAACTCATGGCGAAAAACCTCTGGCGCCGGGCCGCTGACAATCACGCGATCAAGTGCGCGGCGAGCGGTTTCCAGATAATATTCCAACAAGATCGGCGACATCTGCAACGATTGACCATCGTTACGAAAACCATCTTCGGAAATCGCATCCGGCGGCAGATCACGTGCGTAATCGAACTCCAGTCCGAGCAAATCGGTCATCGTGTGATGGTATTCGGTGCGGTTCAACCGTCGCATCACGACACGCCCGGTGCGATCGCGGAGCAGGTTGGACGTCCGTTTGATCTCGCTGTCGATCCAGTTGACGATCGTTTCGCGATCTGCCTCAGGCAAAATCGCTTCGTCCGCTGGCGGCATCGAACCGCGATGCAGAGCATTCCGCACTTCATGCCAATGCTCAGCCGCCACGCGGTCTTGAACTAAATCGGCCGAGAGCCCTTCTAAGCGGATGAGTCCGTCCGGGCCAGCCTTCCCGTGGCAACGAAAACAATGCGTCTGCAGCAGCGGCAAGACACTGGAACTGAACCGAGCGCCGTCGACGCTGTCGGGATCGGCTGAAACCTGATCCGCAGCAAACACGCTGACACCCTGTATCAAAGTCAAAATGCAGACGGCAACCGCTGGCATGATCGTCGACAGCAACTTCTGCATCAGCGAGAACCGATCGTGGCGGGCGGGAGCGGAGGGTAAGGTGGGAGCGGAACCATCAATTGTCGCTGATCCGGCGACCTGATTCAAGTCAGTTTTGGTCGAATCGGTAGTGACACAGCACGAGAGAATTGTCGGCTTGGCAACCGAAACGGATACAACTCGCAGGAAAAGCGTGTTGCATCGTCGGCCCGTGGCAAATAAAACGTCAACCAGTGGTCCCAAGCGGATTTGCGGTTTGCAACGGCAGAAGGCTGAGGCCGATGAGTCGCTTGCCGCTGTTGCTCGCCTCTGAGTTCTCGTCTCGATAACGCCGGAAATGCCTCCGATGAAAACCTCTCTTTTGCTTCTCGCTGTACTTTCGCTGCTCTTGCCCACAGCATCATCGGCAGAGGTTCCCCTGTTTTGCGTGGAAGGTAAAGCCGGGATCGGTAGCGGCCAGCACATTGTTTTTGTTACCGGCGAGGAATATTACCGATCCGAGGAAGGGATGGTGATGTTTGCGAAGCTGCTTGCGCAGCATCATGGTTATAAATGCACCGTGCTGTTTGCCATTGATCCGAGCACCGGCCAGATCAATCCCAATCGAAACGATAACATACCAGGATTGGTCGAATTGCAAACTGCTGATTTGATGGTCATATTTGCTCGGTTTCGAGAATTACCGGACCAGCAAATGAAGCACATTGTCGATTATGTGAATGCGGGAAAACCTGTGTTGGGAATTCGCAATGCGACCCATGCATTTCGTTATTCCCCGGCCAGTACCAGTATTTATAAAGATTGGGATTTTCGCAGTACCAAGTGGCCGGGTGGTTTTGGTCAACAGATTTTAGGCGATACTTGGATTGCGCACTTTGGGAAGTTCCAGCAAGAGGCGACGCTTGCCAGTGTCAACCCTGACAATCGCACGCATCCTGTTCTGCGTGGAGTTGCGGATTCGTTGTTTTGTCATACCGATGTCAATTCGGTTGAACGGCTTACCGCCGACGACACGGTGTTGATGTATGGCCGAGTGCTATCAGGCCTTGCACCTGATGCTCCACCTGTTACGGACCATCGCCAAGATAAGCGGATGCCGTTTGCTTGGTTCAAAAACTATATCGCTCCGTCCGGAAAGCAAGGCCGCTCATTCACAACAACCGCGGGTGCATCATTGGATTGGCAAAGTGAAGATTTGAGACGATTGATGGTCAATGCCATCTTCTCTTTGACAGGACATGAAGACGAGATTCCCGAGAAAACGAATGTCGAAATCGTAGGTGAATATCACCCCACTTCCACCGGCGCACATCCCGACTCAGCTTGGGCGCGTTAGCATCATCGGCAGCGGCGGGCGCGGTTGCTGGACAGGCCGCTGCCCCGCTTGCCCCTGCCACTTGGGATCGTTGAGCTTGCGTGTCGACTACTCCCCAATCGGTGTTGGGATCGCTGTCTTGGGCTTCTTCCATTTCCCGACCGCCCCAGTTGATCGACAGACAACCGTATAGAGCCGCAGCGTGCGAATGCTTTGAAAAACGCGATGCTTCGGGTCGAGGTCGCTATTCGTGTGAAGCTGGCAACAATTCCAGCATCGCGTCGCCCAGGGCGTGGCCGATGCGATTGAACCAAATGGCGCTGCCTAAGTAGTGATAGGGCCGGTCCGAGCCTACTTTTTCCCAAGCCTCGATGTGTTTTTGCCAATCGGGAAACAAACGCTCGGCCGCCTTGTCGACCAACTCGTCCGTGCGAATCGCCTTCACGTTCCCATTGAATTCTGGGACGCTGTTCATCGCCCACTGGGCTTGCTGAATCTGCAACATGGCTCCCTCCGCCGGTTTCGATCCGTTCTGTCCCAATAAGCCGATCACAAACGGGAGTTCCGCCGAATTCAAATCGCGTCGAACATCCTTGATGAAGTGCTTCATGTTCGCTTCATATTCGTCAGGCACCCCATCGCCGAACATGTCGTTGAATCCCTGGAACCAGACGAAGCCCGCCA
>DNWZ01000576.1:4062-4237 GCA_003506095.1 Planctomycetaceae bacterium
TCGTCGGCAGGGGATCGTTCTTTTGATTCTTCTTATTGTTATCCGTAACGCGTTTCTGCGACTGCTCCAACTCTTGCTGCAACCGCTGTTCAGCAGGCAAGCCGGCGCTGGGAGAACGAAACTTCTGGTACAACGAATGTCCGCCCCAGGCGGTCTTGATCAACAAGACGGGGTC
>DNWZ01000645.1 GCA_003506095.1 Planctomycetaceae bacterium
TTCCGATGTCATGACGAAAACGCCGAAGGCGGATTGCAACTGACGTCGCGCGATGCGGTGCTGGCCGGTGGCGATTCAGGCGATCCGGCGGCGGTTCCAAACGATCTCAAGAAGAGTTTATTGATAGCGAGAATTCGTTCGACGGATGAAAGTGAGCGGATGCCACCGTCGGGCAATTTGAGTTCCGACCAGATTGAGATATTAGAGAAATGGATCGCTGGCGGCGTTTCTTGGGGACGCGTTTTGGCACCCGAAACGATTACGCCCAGCGAAATTGTCGACGACGCCACATTCATGCGACGTGTCTACTTGGATTGCTGGGGTGTGCCACCGACCGATGTTCAAGCACGAGAGTTCTTGGCCAGCACAGATCCTGGTAAGAGAAAGAAATTGATCGATCGATTGCTCGATGATCAACGCGTCGCGGATCATTGGGTTTCGTATTGGCAAGATGTGCTGGCGGAAAATCCTAATATCCTCAAGCCAAGCATTAACAATACCGGACCGTTTCGATTCTTCTTGCATGAAGCACTTCGCGACCATTGGTCGATCGATCGATTGGTCACGGAACTGGTGATGTTGCGTGGCAGCGAACGCGAAGGTGGTGCAGCAGGTTTCGGACTGGCGGCCGATAACGATGCGCCGCTAGCGACACGTGGACTGGTGCTCGCGTCGGCATTCTTAGGCATCGATCTGCAATGCGCCCGTTGTCATGATTCGCCGTATCATGAAACGACCCAGCAAGACCTGTTCTCGTTATCAGCGATGCTGGCACGAAAACCGGTGACGGTGCCCAAGACCAGTTCGGTATCGCCCGGTTTCTTCGATTCTCATAAGGGCCGCCAATCGCTGATCAAGGTGACGTTGCAACCGGGCGTGCCGGTCGAACCGAAGTGGCCGTTTGCGTCGGCGACGGGAGCCAAGGACAACGAGTCGATCGAATCGTTGATGCGTTCACCGAGCGATTCGCGAGAACGTTTGGCGGTGCTGATCACCGCACCATCCAACGAACGATTCGCAGCGGTGATTGTCAACCGAATCTGGAAACGTCTGATCGGTGCTGGCTTGGTCGAACCGGCTAGCGATTGGGAGGCGAAGAAGGCGAGCCATCCGGAACTGCTGACATGGTTGGCCCGCGAGTTCGTCGCATCAGGATATGACGACCGGCACCTGATCCGATTGATCCTCAATTCAGACGTTTATCAGCGACAGGCCACGGGATCAAACTTGGCGGCAATCGCGGCGGATCGATTCTTCGCCGCCCCAGATCGTCGCCGCTTAACCGCCGAACAGATCGTCGATTCGCTGTTCTATTCGTCGGGCCATCCGTTGAAAGTCGACGAGATCACCTTTGACGCTGACGGGATGCATGCGCCGACGACGATGATCAGCCTGGGTGTTCCCAAGCGAGCGTGGGAGTTTGCGACGTTGTCGAACGAACGCGATCGGCCGAGTTTGGCATTGCCGCGAGCTCAAGCGGTGACCGATGTATTGGAAGCGTTTGGCTGGAACGGATCGCGACAAAATGCGATTACCGATCGCGATACTGATCCTAATGTGTTGCAGCCGGGCATCTTGTCCAACGGCGTGATGGCATCGTGGATCACTCGCGCCTCGATCGACAGCGAATTGGCGAACCTGGCGGTGAAGACCGGGTCGGTAGATGAATTGGTGGAAACGTTGTTCTTGCGATTCTTAAGCCGCCAGCCGTCGGATACCGAACGCGTTCATTATCGCGCGACATTGTTAGAAGGTTTTGAAAACAGGATTTTGCCAAGCGAAGAAATCGTGCGACCAGAACCGTTTGAACCGCTCAGCCACGTTTCATGGCGAAACCACCTGCGGTCCGAAGCGAACTTAATCAAGATCGAAATGGAACGCAGGGCTCGCGTGGGCGACCCGGTTGATCCGAGATTGCGTAGCCAGTGGCGTGAAGCTTACGAAGATGTGGTTTGGTCGTTGATCAATTCACCAGAGTACGTTTTGGTGCCGTAAGCCGATGGGCGCTAGCCCCGGTTATCGGTTTTGAATGCGCCGAATCTGGGCTACCGCCCTACGGCTTATGTTTTTACGAATCAACAAAGCAACATCGTTTTCGAATCTTATAAAAGGTAGACTGTCATGGCCGAAATCTCACGACGCCAGTGCCTTGCCGCTGCGACTGCTGCAACGCTCTCGCCAGGCTTGCTGCGAAGCGGCTTTGCCTCCGAATCGTCAGGCAATCCGGCGTTGAAGGGCAAAGTCGAACACGTGATTTCCATTTGGCTCGGCGGCGGCATGGGGCAAATCGATACGTTCGATCCCAAGCGACGCGGCGATCCCCAAAAGAAAGTCGCTGGTTCCTATTACGATGCGATCGATACCGCAGTCGAAGGTGTTCAAGTATGCGAGCACCTGCCACGAATCGCTGCGTTGATGGATCGCGTCACTGCGGTGCGAACGGTGCATCATGACGTGATCGACGAACATGCCGCAGCGACCAACCGCATGCACACTGGGCGTCCGGTCAGCGGCACGGTGATGTACCCTTCAATCGGATCGGTCGTCGCACACCAGCGTGGGCCGGTGCAAGAGGGTGCGCCGCCTTATGTTTTAATCGGATATCCAAACGTGACCCGCGGTCCAGGTTTTCTCGGTGCGTCGGCCGGTTATTTGTACTTGACCGACACCGGCCGCGGACCCGCCGGATTGTCACGCCCCGATGGCATCTCGCTCGATCGTCAAGCGAGACGCGAACAGTTGT
>DNWZ01000702.1 GCA_003506095.1 Planctomycetaceae bacterium
TCGTGATTGGGGACATTGGCGTGCATCGACCGAATGACACAAACGTCGTCGATCATTTCGCCAACGTCTGCGAACAGTTCACTGACCTCAATCCCACTTTCCCCATACTTTTTGAACTTAAACGGTGACCGATAAGCGGCGCCGGTTTCACGCTCGGTCCGCAGGTTCGTCGGCAACGGTTGGCCGTGGTATTTATCGAGTGCCGGTTTTGGATCAAACGTATCGACCTGAGATGGCCCGCCGTTCATGAATAGATGAATGACCGCCTTGGCACGGGGCGCAAATTGTGGCGTCTTGGGCGACATCGGGTTGGGATTAGGCGACGCGATAACATTTCGCGATTCATCCGACATGATCCCAGCGAGTCCAAGAGTGCCCAATCCGATACCGCTGCGTCGTAGAAACTCACGCCGCGTCGATGGGCTTTGTTGGAAGCTGGCCAATGATGCTTGAAGGTCGATGGTTGGA
This sequence comes from Planctomycetaceae bacterium, assembly GCA_003506095.1. Lineage (GTDB taxonomy): Bacteria > Planctomycetota > Planctomycetia > Pirellulales > Pirellulaceae > UBA6163. The sequence goes on from DNWZ01000702.1 coordinate 469, forward strand.
TGCTTTTTAGTAGACATTGGTTTGCTCGTTAGTTGATATGAAACGATTTCGATGGATTGAGAGCGCTGATTGGGAGGACGGCACGCGGAGTGTGCCTGCTACTCTACGAACGCGAACTCATTACATAACAACAGGATCTGTGACAGTTGTGCCCACGGATCGATGGGGTGCTGGGTGTTTACAAAAGCGGTGGCATTTTCGATTTCAACTGAATCGGGGTCACGGGACAGTGCGATTCGATACAGCGACGTGATGCGAGCGGCCACATCGGCTTGATCCGCCGTTCGATTTGCAAGTGCCTTTGCTTGTTCGATGACGAACTTGGCATTTAGCAAGAAAAGCGCCTGTTGCGGTACCGTGGTTTGGGCGCGAATCGCTTGGCTGGCATCCGGGCTCGGCAGGTCGAAACTAGCGAGCAAACTCGGCATATCTTCGCGATCGACATAGGCATACAGTCCACGTCGAACGGCGTCTTGATGAATCATCACCGAGCGGCCGCCGATCGAAAGATCCAAACGTCCGGCGGCAACGAGCAACCGATCGCGCAGTGGTTCGAATTCCATTCGTCGACGCGGCATCCTCCACAGCAATCGATTCTCGGGATCCGTGTCGTGCGCAACTTGCCGAAAACTGCTGGACTGTTGCCAAGTCGACGACATTAAGATTCGCCTTTGCAAGCGTTTGATCGACCACCCGTCGGCCATAAACTCAGCAGCCAAATAATCGAGCAATTCAGGATGCGTCGGCGTCTCGCCGCGAGTTCCGAAATCGCTGGCCGTACGCACCAGCCCCTGGCCGAACTGATGTTGCCAAATGCGATTGACGATCACACGAGCGGTTAAAGGATTTTTGGGGTTCGCGATCGCAGAAGCGAGCTCCAACCGCCCGCTGCCATCCGAAAACGGCTTTCCGCCGTCGACGTGCTCAAGCACCTGCGGAAATCGACGCGGCACCTTATCGCCTCGATTGCCCGGTTGGCCGCGTCGAAAGATCACCGGCTGAATAGGATTTTTCTTATCGACCAACACCATACCACGCGGTGGAGCGCCGGGATGGCTAACTTCCACACCTTTCACTTTACCGATCATTGCATTGTGTTTATTGCGTTGACCTTGATCAAGATAAGTGACCATCTGCTCGCTGGTGAGCGATGTGGGCCCTTGGGCGTGATACAACTCTTGGCGAATCGTTTCATCAGCATCGTCTAATAAGCGTGTCGGCTTTTCTTCGGCCTTGTTCGCTTCGACCCAAGCACCATAGACAGCTTCGCTTTCATCACCGATCCGCTGCGCTGCGTCGACCATCGTCTTGGGTGGCTCGGCGCGCAGAGCGTTCAGCAACCGTGGCGAGACTTGGGTGATCGATTCGTCAGACGTTTCGGCAAAGATTGCTGTGGCTTGGTCATTGAATTGGTCCGGCGCGATCGCTGCGAGTCGATGCCATAGCGACCAAACCGGATGAGGTGCTTTTTCATACTGCGCTAAATAATCTTGCCAACGCTTGATCGCTTCGGGCCTCAACGATCCGCGTTTTCCCTGGCGTTTGACGTTTTTGTTTTCGTACTGCGGCAAGGTTTGTGCAAAGTAGACCAAGTAATCCGCGACTCGCGAACGCAATTCGTCTTCTGTCTTGACTCGCGTCTCCTCTAACCAGTCGTCGACTTCTTTCTGCTTTTTTGCCTGCTCTTGTAAAAACGCATCATAAGATTTTGACGGTTGAGGCTCGCCCAGCAGCGGTAATTCTTCAGGTTCATCCGTGCTGGCGAACACGCCGTAAAGCGAATAGTAATCGGCGGTGGGAATCGGATCGTATTTGTGATCGTGACAACGAGCGCAGGCTACCGTCATCCCTAAAAAACCTCGCATCACGACATCGATGCGATCATCAATGATGTCGTGCTGGCGGTTCATGAATCGACGCCCGACAGTTAGAAAGCCCAACGCGGCCAACGATTGAGGATTTGATTCAACGTCAGGCAAACGGTCTGCCGCCAATTGTTCCATCACGAATTGGTCGTAAGGCTTGTCATCGTTGAAGGCATCGATCACATAATCGCGATACGTATATGCATACGGGTATCGTGTCTCGCGACTGCCGGCCATGTAACCGGCCGTGTCGGCATACCGAGCGATGTCCATCCAATGGCGTGCCCAACGCTCGCCATAATGCTGGTTGTCGAGCAACGAGTCGACCAGTTTTTCGAAAGCGTTGGGCGCCTGGTCGGCCACAAATGCTTCGACTTGCTCATAGGTGGGCGGAAGACCGAGCAGCGTAAAATAGGCACGATGAATCAAAGTCCGACGATCGGCCGGTTCGCTCGGTTGCAAACCTGAACCTTCCAGTCGCGATAGAACAAACTGATCCAACGGTTGCTGAGCCCAATCGTTATTCTTAACCGCTGGCGGTGGCGTCGTTTCGATCGGACGATAGGCCCAGTGCGATTGCCGCATCGCATCGATTTGTTCCGCTGGTGATAACGTCTTGTGAGCGTCATCCGCGTCCTTTTCTTCTGGCCAATAGGCACCGGTTTGCACCCAACGGGTCAACACCCCAATCGCCTCGGGCGGCAACTTTCCATCAGGCGGCATCTGCATCGACAAATCGCTGTAGCCGACCGCTCGGATCAGACTGCTTTGCTGAGGTTGGCCTGGTACAACCACTGGGCCCGATCCGCCCCCTTTCTCGACGCTGCTGCGACGGTCCAATCGCAGTTCGCCCGATTGATCGTCAGGCCCATGGCATTCAATGCAATGTTTGATCAACAACGGACGAACGTTTGTCTCGAAATAAGCCTCCTGGTCGGCGGCAGTTGCCCCATCGTTGGGTTCCGCAGATGCCACGTGGCATGCGAGACTGAGGCCAATGAATACACAGGCGGTCGCCGCGCGAAAAGCGCACGCGATCGACGAACGAGTCTGTTTAACGCGACGAAAGTATGAATCGAACGAGGGACGCACAGGTGGAACCTTATCCCGAGTGACAGGTGGGGCCGTTTGATCATGAAGAAAAAACGGTAATAAATGGCAGGGCAGTTGCTGCCGGTTTGCGAACATCGATCTGTCGCGAAAACCAAGCAATTCAAGCAACGATCCATTGTATCCTCGACGCAAGCCCGATGCCACAGCCAGCCTAGCCTACTGGAGGGCCCGAGCGGCACCTTTGGGTGCAGTAAGCTTGGTGGTCTAGAGAGGAAAGAAAAGCCGTGGGCCGTCTAAAGGCCCATCGCCCTATTGATCATTTTTTTTTGCAGATCGGTTTTTGGACGAATCGCTCACGCTCGCTCTTTTCAATGCCGCGTTGCCGAAACGCTCTCGCACGGCGTCTGCAACCCGGTCCAAATCCTTTTGCTTCACGTGGCGTTGTTCGTCGGGATCGTCAAACAACAACGGTTGAACATCACGCGATTGATCAAGCCCGCTGACACCGACACCGATCAAACGAATGCTTTTCGATCCGGTACCACGACTGCTTCGAAAAGCTTCCGTCAGCAGATCTTGGGCTGTTTGTAAGATTTCTTGCGTCACGTCGGTCGGCTTGGGCAACGTGCGCGAACGTGTGATCGTGCTAAAGTCTGAAAACCGCAGCTTGATTTGAACCGTGCGACCGATCCGATCGTGTCGTCGCAACCGTCTGGCGACTTGCTCCGTTAAATCAATTAACCAACAACGCAGCAATTCGATATCCGAAATGTCAGCCGAGAATGTCGTCTCATGCGAGATCGATTTCGCATCGCGATCGGGTACCACGCTGCGATCATCAATTCCTTGCGCTAACCGCCAGAAGTGTTCGCCACTGTCGCCAAACGTCACTTTCAACGTTTCGAGCGACAGCAAACGCAACTGGCCGATCGTTTCCACGCCAAGCCGTTGCATCGCCTTGCCGGTCACTTTGCCAACGCCCCACAATCGGCCCACTGGCAACGGGTCGAGAAACTCAATTACTTTAGCCGGATCGACGATTACCAACGCATCAGGCTTTTCAAGGTCGCTAGCAATTTTGGCCAAGAACTTGTTCGGTGCGACGCCGACAGACGCAACCAAGCCGGTTTCTTGTTTGATGTCTTGTTTAATGCGTTTGGCAATCGTAGCCGCATCGCCAAAGAGTTGCCTGCATCCAGTCACATCCAGAAACGCTTCGTCCAACGACAGTGGTTCAACAAGCGGCGTGTAACGGAAAAAGATATCTCGAATCTGATGAGAAATCGCGGCATAGTGGGCCATACGCACGGGCAAGATGATCATATGGGGACACAGCCGCAACGCAGTCGAAGTCGGCATGGCGCTGTGCACGCCGAACGCGCGCACCGCATAATTTGCCGCCGCGACGACTCCGCGGCCATCGGGACTGCCGCCGACAATCACCGGTTTGCCGACCAATTCGGGTCGGTCTCGCTCTTCGATCGCTGCATAAAACGCGTCCATGTCGACGTGTAAAATCATTTACGATTGGACCGGTGACAAATGGGCACGAAAGAGACAAAAATGCTTTTCGCAATCGTAATCTATTTTCCGTTTTCCGGCATCACATGTTTCTTTTCTGAGCACTTCGCCGGAAATGAATCCGATTTAAGATTTGAATTTTGAGATTTTCAATGGTTTCGCGTTACATGCCTGTTGATCGCAGTAAAATCGAGTCGAACTTAAGGCTTCATGTCGATCGTCTGGCGGGTTTGATCGGCCCGAGAACACTCGCGCGGCCCAAGACCATCGTGGCAACAACCGGTTATGTATCCGGCCAATGGCGCGAGATGGGATATGATGTTGCGCTCGAGCATTTTGATGCCATCGGCGATCAAGCAACGAACTTGATTATCCAACGCCCAGGAAAAAAACGGGCGGATGATATCGTCTTGCTGGGTGCGCATTACGACACTGTACCCACAACTCCTGGGGCTGACGACAACGCTTCTGCAGTCGCGGTGATGTTAGAAGTCAGCCGACTGCTGCGCGATCACCAAGGCAAACGCACAGCACGCTATGTCGCTTTTGCCTGTGAGGAACCACCCTATTTTAATGTCGATTGTATGGGCAGCCAACATCATGCACGCGTGTCGCGATTGCGCGGCGATCGGATCGTTGGAATGTTGTGCTTGGAAATGGTGGGCTATTTTACCGATGAACCAAACTCGCAGCAGATACCGCCCACGATTCCGCAATCGTTACGACGTTTTTTTCCTCATCGCGGCAATTTTCTTGCGGCAGTGGGAAACTTGAAATCATGGAAACTTGGCTGGGGATTTCGTCGTGGATTCAAACGTGCGACGCGATTGCCACTGTTCTCGATCCAGTTGCCCGAAAGGGTGCGGGAAATCCGGCTGAGCGATAACAGTTCGTTTTGGGATCAGGGATACCCGGCGCTGATGTTGACCGACACCAGCTTCCTGCGCAACCCGC
>DNWZ01000502.1 GCA_003506095.1 Planctomycetaceae bacterium
CGCCCGGCGTCGAGAGATCGACCGCGGGGCGTTTTTCGTTTCTACCCAGTTTTTCGCGGGTTTCCAACGCTTTTCGCGTTTCGCCGGCCCAATCCGCCGCGCTCTCTGTTTGCGGAGAGATTTCCGTCTCTCGAATGCAACCTTCAAGGTTGCACCCGCCGGTGCGAAAAATCGGTCCCGAACTCTCTGACTCTCTCTTTTTGGGGGCCTCCAGAGTTAACACGGAGTTCTCGTTTGGAGTCCGGATGAGAATGGATGCGAACTCTGCGGATGGATGGCATCGCTGGCGGTGTGGGCGACCACCAGCATCGATCGAGTCGAATCGCAAGAATTTTGCGAAGCGCGTGACCAAACGTGTCACCGCGTGGACTTAGATTGACTCCCATCATTTCCGTTTCAATTAAAATTCAATGGGAGCACAACAATGCAGTTCAAAGAAAAGACAACAACCCACCAGCTCGCTGTTCTCCAGCAGGTCTGGAAGCGACTCAAGGTCGCTGAGTTGCAAACCATCAATCAAATCGTCGATGCCACCGGACTGCAGTTCGACTCTGTTTGCGAAGTCCTGTACGACTACGCGGAGCTACCAGACTTCATCCAGTTGCTTCAAGACAAAGGATGTCTCGATGATGTGCCGTTCGACGCGTCAGAAATGGAAATGGGGAACCAGGTTCTCCTCCTCACCAAGAAAGGTTTTGCTTGGGGCGATTTTGACGAAGAACCGATCAATCAGGTTTTTGAACTGCTTTAGTCTGGCAACCGAGCGTCCGAAGACGACATTCCCGACCGTTGACTGCCAGGTATATCTGTATAACGGTGGCGTAGTCTAACACCACCGTTGCACAAATACGCGATCGATGGATGATGCCCTACACGCCTTCGCCGCGAATGAGTCGATCTCGGATGTCTTCACAAAGCGTGAAGGTTATGACAGCGGGATGTTCTTCGCGGGCTGGACTTCTATGCATCACGAAAAATTGATCGTCCATCCGTATCCGGGTGCCATACCTTTCTGACTCAAGTTCCGAGGCATCTTTCAAGGCCCGCAAGAAAGCGAAGTAGTTACATCCCAAGACCCTGCACATCTCAACGTAAGGTGTAAAGAACTCGTGAGTTTCGAAGTAGTCACAACAGGACTCGATGAGATCTCGCGACCAGATGCGATTCGAAGCTTCTAGCGGCCTTCCTTTCATCAAAAGCTTCAGTGATTCTGGTCGGCAACAGTATCCGCGTTGCCGCATATGTTCTGCGGCCTCCTCAATCGTCAGTGGCCGGTCACCGCGAGCGATAGGCTTACGCTCAAGCTCGACGAATTCTTCGATGGTTAATCCAAACCTCATTTACACGGCTCCTATAATAAGCACTCGATTTGTGGCAAGGCAAAGTTGCCTGCCTATATGCTTATTACTTTCGAGCTGGGCAATTCGTAAAAGATTCCGCGAGAGATGGCAGATTAAGTCCACAGCGAATGCGGTCTCTTTCGCACCCTATTCCGTCATTTCGAACCCGCACCGGGTATTCCTACAGATAGACGCGGCTGTTGTTGCTGCGAAATGTCTGTCTTCGAGCCGCCAATTATAGCGGCGTTGAGCATGGAGGTGCGAGTTGCTCTCGTCTGTTCCCCCTTCTTCACTGTCCGCGCCGGCTCGGCGATCGGAAATCGCTGCAGTTCTGGCGGCCGGCATCGTTCGGATGAAATCGCGTATGGCGATCCTGGATTCAGAAATCGACGACGATCCAGCGGAATTGCCAACAGCTTGCCTTGAGGTTTCTTCGGAAAGCGTGCTCTCTGTGACCAACGTGGTTAACGACCAGTGAGTCCGTATTCTCAGGAAAAATCAATGCAAATCGACATCGACAAAGAGGTCGCTCTGCTCCAACGCATGACGGTTGGGCAGCTGCGAGAGAAATTCGAAGAGACGTGGGGTGAGCCGACCAACACTCGCAACAAACAGTGGCTTGTCAAACGCATCGCATGGAAGATGCAGGCCAACATCGAAGGCGACATTTCACAACGGGCTAGGCGTCGCGCCGCAGAACTCGCTCGCGGTACCGACATCCGGACGACTGCCCCCAAAGCCATCAAGCCAGCCCTGAAGTCGACGGGCGACACCGTTACAGGTTTCGTCCAGCCAGAAGAGGACAATCGTCTCCCGCCGCCGAGATCAGAGATCGAGCGAGTCTACAAAGGCGAGAAAATCGTGGTGCTCGTTTTGGATAACGGCTTCGAATACGAGGGGGCGATTTACAAGACTCTCAGCGCTGTGGCCAAGAAGATCACGGGCCAGCACTGCAACGGATACCACTTCTTCAAGCTCAACAAAAAAGGCGGTGACAAATGAACAAGGCCAACATCAATCGCCAGTTGAACTGTGCCATCTACACTCGCAAGTCTACGGACGAGGGTCTCGACAAGGAGTTCAACTCGCTTGACGCCCAACGCGAATGCGCCGAAGCGTACATCAAAAGCCAAACGCAAGAGGGCTGGCATTGCGTTCCCGATCGTTATGACGACGGTGGCTTCACCGGCGGCAATATGGATCGCCCAGCGCTCAGGCAATTGCTGGCGGACATCGAAGCCGGCAAGGTGAATTGCGTGGTCGTCTACAAGGTCGACCGACTGAGCCGCTCGCTGATGGACTTCGCTCGCATGCTCGAGGTCTTCGAACGCAATCAGGTTGCCTTCGTCAGCGTAACGCAGCAATTCAATACGACCAACTCGATGGGGCGGCTGATGCTCAACGTGCTGCTGTCGTTTGCCCAGTTCGAACGCGAGCTGATCTCGGAGAGAACACGCGACAAGATCGCTGCGGCGCGACGCAAAGGCAAATGGTCTGGTGGCATGCCGCTGCTTGGCTATGACATCGAGCCGCAAGGTGGCAAGCTTCGAATGAATGAGGTCGAGGCCAATAGAGTCAAGGCGATCTACGATCTGTACTTGGAACGCGAATCGATCATGGCGACCATCGCTGAGCTCGACAACCGTGGCTGGAACAACAAGTCATGGAAAACGAAAAAGGGAACGCTCCGGGGCGGCTCGCCGTTTACCAAAGCAACGCTGTTCCGACTCCTCACCAATGTGACCTACATTGGCAAGCTTGGCTACAAAGACGAAG
>DNWZ01000607.1 GCA_003506095.1 Planctomycetaceae bacterium
GATCCTCGCGGAAACTGCGCTGGTTCCCATATTTATCGTGATTTGGATTGTCAAAAACAGATTGATAAAGGTGGCTTCGCAGTTGACGCTTCCACTATTCGCTTCTGGATGGGGAACAAGAACAGCGATGCTTTCGAAATGATGCTGAAACCGGAAACGCTGCCAATCGAATACGCGCTTGAATCGGTCGCGGGTTTCGTTCGGGAATTGGGCTGCTACGGCGGCATCTGGGCGAATAGTCCGTCCTTTGACGTAGTTATCATGGATCATCTTTTCGCGCAGTTTGGGATCGGAACCCCTTGGCGGTATTCGCAATCCCGAGACGTTCGAACAATCAAAGCGTTAGCAGGTATCGACGCCAATTATATGCCTCCCAATTTCGACCCCACGACGTTTGTGGCGCATGATCCGGTTTCCGATTGTGAATGGCAGATTGCCGTAGTGCAGGAAGGATATCGTCGGCTGGGGCTTGCATAATCCAAACCATTTCTGTATTTTGTGTCAAATCGCCCGATTGGGCTAAAAGAAAACAAAGGAGTCCCAACGATGAATGTGTACGAAATTACTGCCCGTTTTATGCGCCGCCGTCAAGTCCGTGAATATGAGCCTGTCGAAAGCGAAATCATTTTGAAGGCTCAGTTGGTTGAAGGTGAAGACCTCGCCACGAGTCTTGCCACCCTGACAAACGTTGCCAAGGATACTGTGTATCTGGCTATCGGAATTCCTACCGGTTCTCCACCCGCAACTCTCCCGTCTACTCCACGTCCTGGCGNNCGCCGCCGCGCCCGTTGCCCCAGTGGTAACGACTCCGACCCCTGCCGCCACACCAACGCCCGCCGCTACAAACGTTGCCCAGACGGTTCCTGAAAAGCCTTCTCGTGGCCGTCCGAAGTTGACGGATGAAGAGAAAGCCGCTCGTGCTGCCGCTAAGGCCAAGGAGGCCGCAAACGCGTCGGACATTCCAGATGAAGGGACGACTGCGCCGGCTACAACCAAAGCCGCCGCTTCCGATATCCCCGACGAAGCTGCCCCCGTTGTTCCCGTTTCTAAGCCTGCCCCCAGCACACCCGCTGCTGCGGCTTCCGATATCCCTGACGATGTGCCCGCTACTGCTACCAAACCGGCTGCTGCTGCCGGAACATTGACCAGTCGTGATATGACGAACATCGTGCAGAAATCGCTTGTGAAGAAGTACATCCAGTCTACCGACGTGAAAGCGATCATGGCTGAATTGGACGTTGCCCGCTTGGGAGATATTCCTGCCGACAAGTTGACGGCGTTCTACGAAAAGATTTCTGCGTTGCCGGGTATGGCTGGTAAGTTGCAGGGTTCGGAACTTGTTTGAAATCCCTGAAAAACTGATTGCGGAAGACGGCCGGCATAGCAAGTTCGGCCCATCTTCTTCAAAGCGTTGGATCAACTGTCCGGGATCGATTGCGCTTATCGATAAATTCAAAGCGAAATCGGTATCCTCGTCGGCCACGAACCTTGAAGCCGCAAGGGGTACTGCGGCGCACCTTCTTTTGGAAATTTGCCTGAGAGAAGATCGGGAGCCGTGGGAATTCATTGGCGTACCCGTGTCCGCCAGCGGTTATGAATTCATCGTTGACGACGACATGAGCGCGTCGGTCCAAAGCACAATTGACCTTGTGCGTAGGTTGATGGCGAAGNNCCCATCTCAGCCCAAGACTGTATATCGAAGAAGATTACGAATATTCCCTCGATCCGGAAGTGTTCGGCAAAGGCGATATCCGTATTGTCGTTCCTAGCCACGGCATCATCATTATCGATCACAAAAACGGTTCCGGCGTCATGGTGGAGCCAGATGATTCACAGTTGAAGATGTACGGGTACATGGGGTTCGAAAGCACGAAAGAGTACCTTGGCGAAATCCCTGTTATCGAAATGTGGATTTCCCAGCCCCGCAAGCCGCATAAAGATGGACCGCACCGTTCCGTCTACATGACCGGCGAAGAGTTGACGAATTGGTGGCTCGACACTTTGCTTCCTGCATTGGCGGCGGCGCGTGAGGAAAATGCGCTGTTGAAAACTGGTGAATGGTGCCGGTTTTGTCCTGCCAAGATGGATTGTCCCGCAACCAAAGGCGAAGTTGATGACGTAAAAATCGTCGGCAATGTCGATACTCTTAGCAATGAAGAAATCGGACGATTGATGGCAAAGAGAGCCGTTATCGTTAAATTCCTTGAAGCGATTAATGCTGAAGGCAATGCTCGCGCCAAGAAAGGGGAAATGATCCCCGGGTTCAAGCTGGTTCACCAGAAGGGCAATCGGGCTTGGAAAGACTCGATGAATGAGAAAGACGAAAACGGCGTCGAGAAAAAAGTAACTTTCGCAGAAGCAGTTGTTGCAAGGTTCGGAAAAGAAGCGTATGAACCACAAGTATTGAAATCTCCTCCGCAGATTGAAAAATTAGTGGAAGGGTCGCGGTTTGTAAGCAAGTGGGCTTATACACCGCAAACGGGGCTTACCCTCGCTCCCGATAGCGATAAGAGGGCCGCAGTCAAGCCAGCCATTGAACAGTTCATGGATGACATGGCCGCGCAAGAAACCAAAGGAGACGATAGTAAATGAGTGCAAACGTAAGCAGGGTTCTTATCAGCCCAGTGTTCCGCATGTCGCACCCGAACCTGATCAAGCCGCGCGCCTATCAAGTTCCCGGCAAGCCCGCCAAAGGCGATCCCAAGTTCTCGGTTGAAGGCATTTTCGATCCGGAGAGTTTGGCGAAGTGGAAGACAGTGGACGAAGCGACCGGCAAGTTCGTTGATTG
>DNWZ01000588.1 GCA_003506095.1 Planctomycetaceae bacterium
TTCGCGATTGGCGGTATCCGGTGGTTTTCAATGTGACTACCGGTGAGTCGAAGTTCGACAACTATGAGGGCCGCTGGGGCAAGCAAGAACGGCTCAATGAGTTCTTGCAGGCCTATGCGATCGAAGCGACCAAGATCGAGGCCCGACGCAAGGGCTACTCGGTGTTCGAGCATCCGCTGGCCGATGGCAGCGTCAAGTTGACCGTCAACGTCGGAGGTGCAGCTTGAAAACGATCGATGTCATCGTCGCTCCCGACGGCTCTTCCCGCGTCCAGACGAACGGTTTTACGGGCTCGCAGTGCAAAGAGGCGAGCCGCTTTCTTGAACAGGCTTTGGGCACGATCCAGTCCGAACAGTTGACGGCTGATTTCTATCGCACTGAAACGGTTCAGACACAGCAAGCTCGGCAGCAGCCTTAAGGTCGCTTTTCAGTTGTGTGACCACGCATGCCACCTCGCCCGGCTTTGCGGGAGAGGTCGCCGTCTAAGCGGCGGGAGAGGGTCCGGTAGAGAACGTTTCGAACCCTCTCCCGGGCCTGAGAGCCCGATCTCTCCCGTTGGGGAGGTGAGTGAATACCGGATGGCTTNNCATTTTACTAAGGATGAAGTGCATGACGCTCGCATCACGTATGAACGAACTGATCCGGGCCGGGTTCTCCGGCATTTGGATCAGTTCACAAGAACATCAAGACGCTATCGCGGAACTCGCGGCGATGGCTCGTGACGAAGGGTGGCAGCTCGCTAGCTGGAATATCGAACGTGGATTGCACGCGGTCGGTAATGTCGCGATCACCGCCGAAGCGAGCGATCCGCTGGCTGCGGTGCGGGCTGCGGCAACGCCCGCCGGTGACGATATAACGTCGATCTTCGTGCTCGAGAACTTTCATCGGTTTCTCGGGTCGGCTGAGATCGTCCAGGCGGTCAGCCATGCGGTCTTTCTCGGCAAAATGAATCGATCGTTCATCGTGATCCTAAGCCCGACGGTGCAGTTGCCGCCGGAGCTCGAAAAGCTGTTTGTCACCGTTGAGCATGAGCTGCCCAGCCGTGATCAGTTGCTGGAGATCGCGCAAAGCATCGCAACCGAATCGGGTGAATTGCCCGAGGGTCGTGAACTTGATGATGTGCTTGGCGCCGCTTCAGGGCTGACCCGGTATGAGGCCGAAGGGGCTTATAGTTTGTCGTTGGTCCGCCACAGCAAGCTGACCCCTGCGGCGATTTGGGAACTCAAAACCCAAACGCTGAAGAAGTCGGGATTGCTGTCGCTTTATCGTGGTGGCAACAGCTTTGACAGTCTCGGCGGTTTGAATGTACTCAAGGCATTCACGCGGCGGGCGCTGGTGCATCGTGGCCGAGCACGTGAGCGTGTCAAACCTCGCGGCGTGATGTTGCTGTCGCCTCCGGGTTGTGGCAAAAGCGAGTTCTGCAAAACGCTCGGTAATGAAGTCGGTCGCCCGGTATTGATTCTTGATGTTGGCAGTTTAATGGGTTCGCTAGTCGGGCAGTCCGAAGAGCGAACACGCCAGGCACTCGCGACGGTCGATGCGATGGCTCCGTGCGTGTTGATGATCGATGAGGTCGAGAAGGCATTTGCCGGTGCCAGTGGCACCAGCGGCGACAGTGGCGTGTCGTCGCGGATGTTCGGTTCGTTTCTTTCGTGGCTCAATGATCACGAGTCGGACGTGTTCGTGGTCTGCACGGCAAACGATATCCAGAAGTTGCCACCGGAGTTTGTAAGGGCCGAACGGTTCGATGCGGTGTTCTTTCTCGACCTTCCCGATCGCAAGCAGAAGGATGAGATCTGGGCGCTGTACTTGAACCGTTATGGGCTCGATGCGAGCGAACCACGGCCGGCCGATGAGCTTTGGACCGGTGCGGAGATCAAGTCGTGTTGCCGGCTGGCAGCACTGCTGGACGCTCCGCTCATCCAAGCAGCGGAGAACGTCGTGCCGGTGGCGGTGACATCGGGTGAATCGGTCGAACGGCTGCGTCAGTGGGCCGATGGCCGCTGCTTGTCGGCCGAACAGACCGGGGTCTATCGCAGCAAGAAGTCCGCTGGCACGGGGCGCGGCGAGTCGGGCCGTCGCAAAGTGAACCGCAATCCGTCGGTGAACTGATTCGTTTGTTTCCATCCCCTGAGCCGTGGCTTACCGGTCGTCGCTAGCGATGATTCGGTGGGCCACGGCTTTTTTGGTTTACCTGGTTTCTCGTTTACTAGGAGATTTTCAGTCGTGATCTTGTCTACCGTGCACTTGATTCTGTTTTGCCTGGCGGCCTTGGTCGCCGTGGCCATTGGCGTGGTGATTCATGAGCGCCGCCGCCAACGTGGATTGACCGAAATCCTGCGTCGCATTGTTCGCCGGAGGTCGCACGAGAATGCGGATGACTTTCCGTTTTAAGTTTCCGCTGCTGTGTGTCTTGTCGGTTGGGCCGCTGTTGGTTTCGACTGGCTGCGGGCGTGATAGGGAACTGACGCGGATGCAGGGCGAAGTGAATCGCGCCGCAACCGAGTTGGTGATCCAAGACGCTCAGGCTCGGCGTGAATGGATGGAGGCACAGCAGCGGCTCGATGAGGACCGACGGCAATTGGCCAAAGAGCAACGTCGTGACCCGATCATCGCCCAAGCGATTTTGCAAATCGGTGGCTTGGGGCTCTGCCTGCTGCCGCTGTGGTTGATCGCCAGGCTGCTCAAACGTAGCGAAACCGACCCGGTGTTCCATCCGATCGACGACATGGTGTTCGACGAGCTGATCGGCCACAGCACGCCGCTGCTGCCGTGCTACGAGCGAGATCAGCCACCGGATGCTTCGCCAGGTCAACCACAACGCAGCGGCCCGTTGATTGCGCACCGTGATCTCAATGCCCTGATTGATGATCGACTTGAGCATCGTCGTGAGTGACCTACTTCACATCAAGCGGCAGGTCGCAAGCCCTACGTTATCACGACTTATAAGACCGGACGGCTCGCGCCGTGCCGCTATAAGCCGTTTCCATTTCCTTCTCCAATAACTTTCCATGACAAGGATTGAATGATTATGAGTACCGCTGTACTTGATGATGTGGTGGTCGATGCACGACCGACCACGCGTTCCACTCCAGGCGACCGCCTGCAAGCCGAAACGACCGCCGTGCGACTGCACATCCGCTGGCCGGGCATCCGCAAGACGCTCGACGACACGCAGAAGCGGCGTGCGGCCGATGCGTTCGAAGCCGATCTGAAATCGCTTTCGGCGGCCAAGAAACTGCTCGATACTTCGCACCCGAAGTTCAAGGCGGTCTCCAAGGTCCGCAGCCAAGCGGTGGCGTATTGGCGTGGCATCACGCTGCCGTATATCGAACCGGGCGTGCGACTGATTCGCCGTGGCGATGTCAGTTCGTTCGACAGTCAGTTGTCGCAGTTTAGCGAAGAGCTACGTCAGTCGGTCGAGCAGCTCGATGAGTGCTATGGCGAATTGATCCAGCAAGCCCGCTTGCGACTAGGTGATCTGTTTTCTTCGGAAGATTATCCCGCGAGCCTGA
>DNWZ01000459.1 GCA_003506095.1 Planctomycetaceae bacterium
CCTGAATCGCCTGAAACGATTCAGATCGACACCACCAACTACGAAGTTTCCGCTGCGTCGTAATCGCACGGCGGGCATCCGTCATTTCACTCACCATCCAACCACAGGAAACCAATACCATGTCCACAAAAATCAATGTCGGCCTATCACGCAAGATCGGCCAACCGAACTTCGGCAGCCTTGGAGCGTCGTGCCACATCGACCTGGAGATCGATCCACAAACAGCAAGACGCGGCCCCGAAGCGATCCAATCTCAGATCCTCGGAGCCTTCGCGATCTGCAAGCAAGCCGTCGACACCGAGCTGGCCAAATGCGATCAGTCCACCAGCGTCATCGCGTCTCACGGTTTCACTCCATCCCAAAACGGTCCACTGGCCCCAAGTCACGCCGCTGAACCGCCAGTCCGCAAAGCTGCCACCGAGTCTGCTGCACCGCCCCGACGACCCGCGACACCTGCCCAAATCAAAGCGATCCACGCGATTGCCGGCAAAGCGGGCATCGAAGTCGCCAGCGAGCTCGGCCAACGCTATGGCATCCGCAACCCACAGCAGCTCAGCATCGGGCAAGCCAGCGAGATGATCGACCACCTCAAGCAATCGCTCACGCCCACCCCGGCTTAAGCGATTGCAAGCAAGAAAATCACCCGCCCAACAGCCGGCTGGTGATTTTTTTTATCTACCGGTGATCCAGGGCGATTGGAACAAAGAAAACTGCGTAACTATCGTATAAAGCAGTCGGCGGCTAACCTCGCAGTGGCCGCGTAAAGTCCTGCCCACTCAACTTCTCTGTTTGGTTAGGAAACTGACAGAAGTAGGTTATTCTTTCGTATACTCCTGCAATCCCTGAGGTCTCGACCACTCTCCCGAGACTCGTTTTCTTGCTGCAACTCTCGCCAAGACAGCCCCGCTCTGGGGCAAGGGCAGAGATAAGTACTCTCAGAGTCTCTGGGTTATGAAAACCGCCGGGTTAACGACTACGGGTTATCACTTTTCCATCTCACTCGGGATTCTTTTTTGCTGCTATTCCGACTCGCTGAGTGGTCCACGGTTGGGAAGTTGCCCCTCTAGGTTATGAAACTCTCGTCAACACGTATGCGGCAGCGTGGTTCTGTGGCCCCAGGCAATGATGCAAATGAAGTTTCGATCGCCACCACGCAGACCAGAGCACTTCAATTTCGTCGGTCAATCACATGAGCCGGGTTACCTGTCGAACAAAACCGCATGCCTGCTTGGGGGCGGCAGTCATGGTTCGGTGGTGCTGCCGTCCGGCCAGATGTAATAGGCAACGATTCCACCATCGTAGTGTGTTGATGGAATCTCAAAATCAAAACGTACCCAAATACCTTGGGAATCCTCGCGATAGGGTAAACGAGCAAGCCCCCAGGCAGTCGACAAGTATTCCAGCATGGCCGATGCCCGTTCATGGTCTGAAGCGATCAACGCTTCAGCGTACGCGTGACCTGCCTCCAATGGTGTTTTACCTTTGCAAATCACGATTCTCGCGGGGATTTTGAGAACGCGACAGACAGATAGCATCACTGCACTCAGGTCCTCGCAATCGCCTTCCCGTTCCAAGGCTCCCAGTGAATCTTCAGCTCTCTGGAAAGTCTCTGAAACACCGTCTAAGTCATCTCGACGATAGGTCCAAGTCGTGCGTAGCAATCGATACGATTCGACAAGCCTGTCTACAGGCCTACCGTTAGTGGCTTCGACGAGAGCGTGGACGTTCGGCCCCGGTTCAGCACACTTCGCCAATTCTTTCGCGTACGAAAGTCGATTCAGTGGCGGGACAAACCTCAACGACTCTTCATCAATTGCTCGCGGTCGAACGGACTGGTTATCGATTAATGGAAAAGTGTCAAATCCATTAATTCGCTTCATTGCCTCGTCTACCAGTTCGTCGATTACCTGATCCATTGCCTCAAGGATCGGCACCGCTATCGGAGACGTTCGTTGATACAGCAATATAATCAAGATCAAGATAAACAACCAGCGTGCCATTCTGAAACTCCTCGACATGAACGTTCTCGCCAAAACTTTCACTCGCATCGACAACGATGAAAAACGTGCGACATGCATTTGGCAATGCCACGATCATCCTATAAGTCTCTCGTGCTGCGGGAAACGGAAAAAATATTCTGCAGTTACCCCAATTCAATGCACGAAAAATCGATTTAAATCCGCAGAACTATAGATCAATGTGAAAGCTATTGAAAAAACAATTCCGGTCTACTCGACATTGAGACTTTGAAAGCCAGTGGGTAAAGCGAATGTCGCTTTATCAGTTTCGTTGTTTTCGATGAAGGCGTGCCACCATGGTGCAAAAACAAAAGCCTGTTGGGACCGGCCAAGGTCCCAGTGTCGTCAGTTTGCTCGCAGTGCTTGCCATTGCTCTGTTCGCCGCAAATCGTTTCTTTCCCAGTCGGGATTCTTTTGCGGTTGGCTCGCTGGCCGCCGCCGAGGAGGCGTATTTTGAAGCGAAGGGGCAATCGAAGGAGGGCCTTGAATCCGTACAGATTGCCGCAGCAAAGCTTGCCACGGCGAAAACGGACCCCAAGGCGTTGGGTGTCATGCTGGACGAATGCATTGGTGAGTTGGATTCACTTCAAAGTGTTCACGACATCCAGGTTCAGCGCAAGGAAACGCTTTCGGACCGCATCCGAGAGGCGTTGGACAAAGCTGGAGCCAGCATTAGTCAGATGACGGTCTCGCCGCATCGTACCACGGAAGAGAAAAAGATGATGGAGGAGGAGATCCGCTATCGCCAGTTGCTTCGCGAAGCGGAGC
>DNWZ01000390.1 GCA_003506095.1 Planctomycetaceae bacterium
CGATTGGCGTGGCAACGAAACGTGCCGCGGCGGTGAAGGCCTCGGTACCAACGGGCTGATCCACGATGAAGTGGTCGGCATTCTCGGGCCGCATTCGCCGCGGCGCCACTCCTGAGATCGTGTGTTGAAGGAGCCGGATCCTTTCGAAAACACACACGCTTTTTAAAACATGTTCTGAGAAGCGATGAGCTGGATTTTCCTTGTCCTCGCCGGGCTGTTCGAAGTCGGATTCGCAACCTGTTTAGGGAAAGCGAAGGAGACCAGCGGTGCGGCAACTTGGCTGTGGATGGGCGGATTCCTGCTGACCCTTTCGCTCAGCATGTCGCTTCTCTATCGCGCGACGCTGACATTGCCGATCGGCACCGCTTACGTCGTCTGGACCGGCATCGGTGCCGCTGGAACTGTACTGGTCGGCATCATCCTGTTCCGCGAATCGGTCGACTTTTGGCGGCTGTTTTTCTTGACGACGTTGATCGGATCGGTGATCGGGCTCAAGGCGGTTACTCCCTGAACAAAACGCACGGCTTATCAAGGGGGCGATATCGATCTACACTTGGAACGTAACTTTCCCCGACCAATCGCCGCGTTTTTTGACCGACAACAGCCATGTTTGACTCGCTTTCCGACGGCCTGCAATCCGCATTCAAAAGCTTGCGTGGCAAGGGCAAACTGACCGAAGGGAACATGCGCGACGGTCTATCATCCGTCGAGCGTGCATTGTTGGAGGCCGACGTCAGTTATCCGGTCGTCCAGTCGTTCATGGGACACGTGACCGAAAAAGCGCTCGGCCGACGCGTTTTGCTCAGCCTACGTCCCGACCAAGAATTGATCCAGATCGTTAACGACGAACTGGTCAACATCCTTGGCCCGGTCGACACTTCGTTGCATCTGAAAAAAGATGGCTGCACAATCATCATGTTGTGCGGTCTGCAGGGTAGCGGCAAAACGACGACATGTGGCAAGTTGGCCAAATTGCTGCTAGAGGAAAATATCACCCCCATGCTGGTTGCCGCCGACTTGCAGCGACCTGCGGCGATCGAGCAATTGCGAGTGATCGGCAAAACGCTCGGCGTCGAAGTCTACAGCGACCTAGAAGAAAAAGACCCGGTCACGATTTGCCAAACCGGCGTCAAACGCGCTCAAGCCGCAGGGGCGCGCGTTGTCATTCTCGACACGGCCGGTCGGTTGGCGATCGACGAAGCCTTGATGGGTGAACTCAAGCGGATCGACAAACGCGTCTCGCCCGATCAAGTCTATTTGGTCGTCGACGGCATGACCGGCCAAGACGCGGTCAACAGCGCCGGTGCCTTCAATGCGGCGTTGGAACTCGACGGCGTGATCATGACCAAACTCGACGGCGACGCCCGCGGCGGTGCGCTGTTGTCGGTCAAACAGGTCACCGGTGTGCCGATCAAGTTCATCGGCACCGGCGAACGTTTCGATTCGCTCGAACCGTTCCGCCCCGAAGGTATGGCGAGCCGGATTTTGCAGATGGGCGACATCGTCCAAGCCGCTCGCGAAGCGCACCGAATCGTCGATGAAAAAGACCGCGAAGAGCTCGAACGAAAAATGGCATCGGGCGATATGACGCTCGACGATTTTAAAAACATGCTCGAAAAGGTCGCCAAGCCCGGATTGATGGGCAAAATGATGGGACTGTTGCCCGGCATGGGAGCGCTCAAGCAGATGGCTGACAGCGAGGAGGCCGCCGGCGGTATCCGTCAAACGATCGGCGCGATCAACAGCATGACGCCCCAAGAACGCCGAAACCCAAAAATTATCGATGCAACACGGCGAACGCGTATCGCCAAAGGCGCTGGAGTGCAAACGCCCATCATCACGCAGTTGGTCAAGCAGTTCGAAATCATGAAGCCGATGATGCAGGGGCTTGCCGGATCAGGCGCTGGCGACCGGATGAAAATGATGCAGCAGTTGCAATCCGGTGCACTGATGGGCGACTTAGCTGGCCAAGGGATGAAGGCCAAAAAGAGCACCGGCAAACGGCTGAGCCCCGATGAACGCGCCAAACTGAAAAAGCAGCGTGAAAAGCAATTGCGTCAAGCCAAACGCAAAGATCGATAACGACAATGCGTAGATTCGGATAGCTACAACAAGTTCTTATCACCGGTGTATTTCGTTACCATATCGACATCCAACCGCAGCCCCAGTCCCGGCGTTGTCGGTATCGACAACATCCCATCTTGATCCAATGACCATCCGCCATCGGTGATTTCATCAATAAACGGCGAACCGGTTAAGTATTCCACCATGTCGGTATCCGATATCGCCGACGCTAAGTGCAGATCCGCAGCCAAACCGACCGCTGTGTTCCAGCCATGCGGAATGAACTGGACGCCATGATCCTGTGCCATCCAAGCAATCCTTCGCTCTTCGCTGATCCCGCCTACCTTGGTCACGTCAGGCTGAACAATGTCCAATGCCCGACCCGCTAACCACGGTTGAAACGCTTGGCGACGCGTCAACACCTCGCCACCAGCAATTTTTACCGGCGAGTGTTCTCTCAGCTTTACAGAATCTTCTAACGCGTCGGGCCGTAAAGCTTCTTCAAACCAATAAACATCATAATCGGCCAACATCTTCGATGTGTTCAATGCCCACTTATAACCATTAGGCCAATGGGCATCGCTGCCACCGGCATCGACCATCAAACGCGACTGAGGCCCAACCGCTTCGCGTGCCGCTTTAACGATCGCTTCGTCCGTCGAACGATCACGCCGACCAAACGGCCCCCAACCGATCTTGAATGCACGAAATCCCTGGCTCTTAACGGCCAATAAGTGCTCTCGCAACTTTTCAGGCTCGTCCATCAACAAGGATGCGTAGGGTCGGATCTTGTTCCGATAGACCCCGCCCAACAAACGGCCAACGGGCTGGCCAGTCGCCTTGCCTAGAATATCCCACAATGCGATATCAATGCCGCTGATCGCATGCGTGATCGATCCGCCACGCCCCAACCAAAACATGTTCTGGTGCAACTTCTCGCTCACCCGCTCCGGCTCCAGCGCCGATTCACCCTTATACAGCGGTTCCAATACTTGCAACGCAGCACGCACCAACGCATCGTTGGTGAATACGCTGCCTAGACCAACCACGCCTTCGTCGGTGTGAACCGCGATCAAGGTATGGACACAGTCCTCGGGCCGCAACTCGTTGCTCCAACCGCCTTCGGGTGTCGCGCCGCGCAGACCCGCACAGCGAATTTCTCTGATCTTCATGCTTTACAATCCTGGACGCCGGAACATCTCAATGCGTGGCTCAAATCTTACTGATGAATCCAATGGGAAAATAGGACGCTCGCAACGGGTGTGCCCCAGATAAGGAAGATTCGCGCTGGACGACCCGGGCGCGTCAATCAAAATCATCTTCGCACACCAGTCGGCGTACATGTGTGGCTGGCAATGTGGCGACTTAATCACCACCGCATCGAATGCGGCCGGATTCTGGCCATGCGCGAAAAAGAATGATCGGTCGTAAAGATTTACGCCGCGACTGCTGACTACCAGCGTGTAATTGCCCGATTCAATGACCGCCGTTGGGCCGGCGCGCCAAACTTCACCGAACGATTCGCTGCGGAAATCGCCATCGGACAACAGGCGAACCTTGCCTTCTATTGGAAACGGCTGGAAACGCTTCGGATCGAGTGTCCCACCGACTGTGACCGATACGGTCTGGCCGATTCCTGCCGCAAAAGCCGCCTGTACCGCCAGATGATCTACAATCGGCAACAACGTTCGTCCCCGATAGCCAACACGCACCAGTTCACGCAACACCGCATTGCTGTCACCCGACGCCCCCGAACTGGTCGCATCCGCCGCATCGACCAACCCGACGGTACCGTCGATTCCGGACATTAACTGTTGAGACATTTCCTGCAGACTAACCAACGGAACTTGCATCGATTGATGGTTTGACCAAAAGTTTTCCGCGATCGCCATCGCCTCTTTCGATGCCAGTTCGGGATCGCCGTCCGAAACCACAAAACTATAACATTTCAAGCTCGGAACATCGGTAAACGGATTGCCGATGAACATCCCAGCCGATAACCCCGACGGACCATTTTCGACCCGCTGGGCCATCCGTATCGCCTGGCCAAACTTTCCTGTCGCAGTGATCAATTCATCGCCGCGCACAAGCGCCGGAATCGAAACCTTTGCCGTTACCGGACGCACTTCATGCGACACGATCCGCAACAGCAACCGCGCCGCCCGTTGACCAGTCTCATAAAAGTCGACGTGTGGATACGTGTGATAAGCAACGATCGCATCGGAGTGTGTAAGAATCTGGTCTGTTAAAATACCATGCAAGTCCAGCGAGACCACAATCGGGACTTGCTCGCCGACGATTTCACGCGTCTGGGCCAACAACCAACCTTCCGGATCACACTCCTGCTCACTCGCCATCGCGCCATGCATGCAGAAGTAAATCCCATCGATCGGCTGGCCAGTCATTACCTGTTTGCGAATCGAGTCAAGAAACTCTGCAGCGATTCGCTGCCACGCCGACTGTGCCAACGTACCACCGGACGTGATAAAAAACGCACTGTAAGCCGGCACCATTTCGACGCCCGCTTCATCGAAAACGCTGATCGCGCCGCCGATTTCATTGCGTACGGTTCGGTGATAATCGAGGATCTGATCGCCAAATCGAATGCCAAAATCATCGCAACCGCTCAGGTTCGGATTGAATGTCGATACTTCCTGCTTGCATTCGGCGATCAATATTCGAGGCATCTCGAAATCCTAAAGGAATGAAAAGGACAGAATTGCCCCGGTTACGTTAAGTCAACCACCGGATCGCTTAACCGAGCACGCTCCACTTCTTGAGCGATCACCGCGACACAATCCCCCTGCTGAGTCAAACAGGGGGCTCGCATACAAACCAAATATCCTGTCTTGGTGGCGACAATCACTTCGGGTTCATTCTGCGGCGACTCTAAATCATGGATGTAACCGATCGGTTGTCCCGCCACGACAGAATCTCCTAACTCCACACCGATCTCAAAGATCCCGGATCTGGGTGCGAGCAAATAATTCGTCGCATCCAGCGCCGCGGNNGTAATGATCGCCGGTTTCTGATTCAGCTCTTCACGACTGACACTTCGTCCGGCCACCACACCCAAATGCATCAACACATTCCGAAGTCCCTGATAAGCGATGCGGTGGACGTGTGCCGGTATCGCTTCGCCACCGCCAAGCTCCGTTGTGACGACAATCTTTCCTTGGTTTTCCGCTTCGACAGGCAATAATCCCGTGCCCGCGATATCGGTATACAAAAATGCGAAATCGGTGTTCCACGCCAACATCGCGCCGAGCATCTTCTGTCTTTGATCCAAGTCGCCCACAACATGCATATGCGCGCAAGGCAGGAACTCCATGCTGCGTCCGCCCGAATGGATATCGACTACGATGTCGACCATCGGGAACAATACGGTTGTTAAGTAGTGTGCGATCTGGCTGGTCACACACCCGTTGGGATCGCCCGGAAACGCTCGGTTCAAGTTCATACCGTCCAGCGGCGACAATCGAGTCGCAGCGCGAGCCGCCGGGAAGTTCAGCGACGGGATCATGATCACCTTCCCCGGCACCTGCTCAGGTACAAGTTCGCGACACAGCTTCATGATCGCGATCTGGCCCTGATACTCGTCGCCGTGATTACCGCCCAGCAGCAGCGCCGTTGGCCCGTCACCTTGGCCCACCACCGTGATTGGCACCATCACGTTGGCCCATCCGCCAAGGTTATGAGAATACGGAACTTGCAAGTATCCGTGCTGTTTGCCAGGGCGGGAAAAATCGATCGATGTGATGACCATTAAACCAACTCATGAATTGGCTGGGCCGCGTTGTCGACCAAGTAATGCGGCCTGCCAGTGCGATCAGCCAGCGTCGTCGTCGCGGCATTGATTCCGAGGTTATGGTACAGCGTCGAAAAAACTTCCTGGAACGTCACGGGCCGATTGACCGCTTCACCACCAAAACGATCGGTCGCTCCGATCACCTGGCCGGTTCTCATGCCGCCGCCAGCCAACAACGCACACGATACGTTGGGCCAGTGATCACGGCCGCCATCCTTATTGATCTTCGGCGTCCGGCCAAACTCACCCCAAGCAATCACCGTTGTATCATCCAGCATCCCACGCGAGTCCAAGTCTTCGACCAAGGCACTCAGCGCCTGATCGAAGTCAGGGAAGTTTGCTTTTGCGTTATTAAAGTTTTTGCCGTGCCAATCCCAGAACGAATAACTGAGCGTCACGACACGAAC
>DNWZ01000199.1 GCA_003506095.1 Planctomycetaceae bacterium
TATTACGCTGCCAAAGCGTACCTCGATCAACTGGCTGTGGGGCAAGGCTACGGCAAGCTGAAAGCGACCTACGCCGTCTGCCTGTTGATGCGTCCGCTGTGGCCCGACTCGCGATTGCATCATCATTTTCGGTTGGTGGAAAAGGAATCGGGGGCGGTTTTGGATGACGCGATCGAGATTCACACGTTAGAATTGTCAAAGTACGACAAGCCAGCGAGCGGCTTGTCGGAGGCGAGCACGCTGGAACAATGGTGTTACTGGATCAAGTATTCGCATGAACACACCGAAGACGAATTGCGAGCGTTGTTACCGGGGCTGGCGTTTTTGCGTGCCACGCAAGAGCTGAAAGAGATTCAGGAAGTAACTGAGGAAAGACAAATGTACGACTCAAGAGAAAAAGCAGTCCGCGACTTGGAATCTGGTCTGATTGATGCGCGGGAAGAAGGATTTGAAAAGGGCCGTGAAGAAGGCGAGATCAAACTGATTCGAATGCTTCAAGAGATACTCGGCGAACCCGTTTCCGATGAGAACGAACTCCGGATCCATAGCTTGGAACAATTGCATTCGCTCACCGCAGACCTCCGCAACCGGGTTCTACGACGCTCGTAATTACCTGTCAGAGATGGCGGAAATAGGAGCGACCACTTGTATTCCATCCAAGACCCCCATGAGCTTGTCTGATGGGTGAATGAGTTTTGAGGTTAGAACGGTTGATCGCCCAAACCTTTCGTTGTGCCTCGGGTTTCTCGCTACGGCACTTTCTAACTGACCAAACTTCGGCTCCTGCCAGGCGAGCTGGCAGGAGGCCGGAGACTTGTCGCGTCTCTGTTCGCCGTTTCATCGCTCGATCACCAACACTCTGACATCACACACATTCGTGCCCGTTGGGCCGGTGATGAACAGTCCACCGGTCTTCTGGAAAAAGGTGTAAGCGTCGTTGCGTTGTAAATAATCGACAGGATCGAGGGCGAGCGATTGGGCTGCTCGCCATACCGATTCATTCAAGATCGCTCCGGCTGCGTCGGTTGGTCCATCTTCTCCGTCGGTGCCGCCAGATAAAAGGACAAGCCGCGATCGATCGGCCGATGTAAAGTCGGGGTTGGTTGAAAGTGCGATCATTGCCGCGAGCACTAGTTGTTGGTTTCGTCCGCCGCGACCGCGTTTATCTGCATCGACCAATCGGACAACCGGTTCGCCGCCAGTGATCAGGCAATCGGGTTCGGATGGTCCGCCGTGTAACATCGCGACGGCGATTTCAGCTAGCCGCTGGCCGACCGCTTCAGCCGTACCTTCGTGACCGGTGGCTGCATCCATGGCGTGTGAATAACCGAGACTCTCGGCGCGAATGCCCGCGGCGTCGACGGCGGCGGCATTGTTGCCAATGATGACCGTGTCGCTGGTGCGTTCCGTCTGTCGCCTTTCGCTCCGCGAAAGTTGCGAAGAAACGATGCTTTCGCTCCGCGAAAGTTGCGAGGTGGCGCTGCTTTCGCGGAGCGAAAGGCGACGATGGATCGCGGCTGGCAGGGTTCGGTTCGGATCGAACTTATTTAATACCGCCAGCGCATCACCTGGCGCGGCGGTGTCGGCGACCGTCGGCCCCGACGCGATGATGTCCAGCGGATCGCCGATGACGTCAGACAGGATGAGCGTCAGCATTCTTCCGGCGCGACAGGCGCGTAGCAGCCCGCCGCCCTTGATGCGGCTGAGCTGTTTGCGGACGGTGTTCAATTCGTGGATCGACGCGCCGCTGCCGCTGAGGTGGCGGGTAACGGCCAGTTTATCGGCCAGCGAGATTCCTGGTGGCGGAGCGACCAATAGCGCCGATCCGCCGCCGGAGATTAGCGTGATGCAAAGGTCGCGCGGTGAGGCCGATGCAACGTCTGCAAGGATCGCTTCGGTGCCAGCGACCGCCAACTCGGTCGGCTCGTTGATCCCCGCTGGCCGCGCCTCGCAAACTTGGATGTCCCCTAAGTTCTGGCCGTGTGCCGTGCCGGCTGGGACGTTGATCCTGCCACGCAACGCAACTCGAACGCCGATCGCACGCACCAATCCAGCCGCCATCGATGCGGTCGCTTTGCCGCCGCCGACGACAAGCACGCGGTCGAAATCGGCAAGCGGGATCATGGTGTCGCCCGCGATCAAGCAATCGTCTTCGATCGATAATTGCGAAATCACCGCCTGGTCGCCCTGCACCGCATCGACACCCGCCTGCCAAATCGCTCGTGCACGCTCGGTCGAGTTCATCTCATCCTGCTTTGAAAACTTGTCTATAAAAACGCAAAACGTATCACGCCGCCGCCGCGATGGAAACTTGGTTACAATGAAGCCTTCACTCCACCCGCCTGCATTTCCCACCTTTCATGTCGAACTACCTACGCATTGCGGCGATTGTCGCGATGGCAATCGTTTCCCTGTCGCCGACGCTTACGTTGCGCAGAGCGTCTGGCCAAACGCCTGAGTCGGCTACCGCAAGCGAACCTCGTTTCTCGCGCGACGTGCTGCCGATTTTGTCCGACCGCTGTTTCCATTGCCATGGGCCGGATGAATCGCACCGCGAAGCTGACTTGCGGCTGGACCTGTTCGAAGACGCGACTGCGGACCGAGGCGGCTACGCGGCGATCGCGCCAGGAATGTCCGATGCCAGCGAGTTGATCAAGCGGATCTTGACCGATGACGACGATTTGAAAATGCCGCCGCCCGATTCGCACCGCAAGCCGCTCACGCCGGACGAAATCGATACGCTGAAACGTTGGATTGAGGCTGGTGCCGTTTGGGGCAAGCACTGGGCATTTGAAAAACCGGTTCGTCCTTCGATCGATCCTGATACGAAGTCTCATCCGATCGATGCGCTTGTGAAACGCAAGCTAGCCGAACTTGGGATGACCCAATCACCTCGGGCCGACAAGCGAACATTGATTCGTCGGTTGTCGTTCGACCTGATCGGATTGCCGCCAACACCTCAAGAAGTCGATGCGTTCGTCAACGATCCGGCTG
This sequence comes from Planctomycetaceae bacterium, assembly GCA_003506095.1. GTDB lineage: Bacteria > Planctomycetota > Planctomycetia > Pirellulales > Pirellulaceae > UBA6163. The sequence continues at coordinate 2,995 of DNWZ01000199.1, forward strand.
ACGACGCTTATGAAAAGTTAGTCGATCGACTTTTACAGTCGCCGCATTATGGCGAGCGGATGGCGATGTGGTGGTTGGACGCGGCACGTTACGCCGACACCGACGGATTCCAAGGCGATGCGACGCGGACGAACTGGCCTTATCGCGATTGGGTCGTCGACGCGATGAACCGCAACCAGTCGTTCGACCAGTTCACGATCGAGCAGTTCGCCGGTGACCTGTTGCCCGGCGCAACGCCCGATCAGATCCTGGCGACGTGCTTTCATCGCAACCACATGACCAACGGCGAAGGTGGCCGCGACCCCGAAGAATCGCGAATCGATTATGTGATCGATCGCGTCAACACGACCGGCACGGTTTGGCTGGGCCTAACGCTCGGCTGCACACAATGTCATTCTCATAAGTTTGATCCGATTTCTCATAACGACTATTACAGTCTGTTCGCGTTCTTCAACAGCATTGACGAAGACGGCAAGGCGGGCAACGCGGCGAAACCGTACTTGAAATACAAATCGCCAGCGGCCGCAGTGGCGGTTAAGGAAGCCCAGTCGTGGGCAGACCGATGCACCCAAGCGGAATCGGCGGCGCGGCAAGTCGCGATGGAATCGTTCGACGGTTGGTTGAATCAGCAAATCGAAGCGATCGCCGCCGCGAAGTCGGACTTTACTCCTTGGGCCGAACCGACGATTCGCGAATTGACAACCGCACAGGGAACCGTACTGCAGCAATCGCCTGGCGGCGAGATCGTCGCCAGCGGCCCGACACCGCGACAAGACGATTATCGCATCGTTGCGCACAGCGCTATGAAATCGATCACCGGGTTTCGTATCGAAGTGCTCGCGGATGAATCGCATACCAACGGAAAATGGACGCGTGGCAAAGATGGGATTTTCATTCTCACAAATGTCAAACTGCAAGTCCGCAAGTCGGGCGATTTTCAAGTTCGCGAAATAGATATCGATAGCGCACACGCGAACGTCGAAGTGAAAGCTAAAGGACGCAACTATGGGTTGGTTTCTGACACGTTGAACGACGACCCGCGAAACGGATGGACGCTCGACGCGGAACTTGAAAGCACGATCACCCCTACAGCCGTCTTTGCGCTCAAGTCGCCGTTAACGCTCGCAGACGACGAAGAACTGGTGCTGTGGTTGATGCATCGAT
>DNWZ01000807.1 GCA_003506095.1 Planctomycetaceae bacterium
GACCGGTGTAAATGTCCGAATAGGTCGGCGGCAATAGCGGATACGGTGGCCGTTTCCCATCCGTCCAACCTTTCCAATCCTTATCGTAAGAAATCATCACACCGTCGACGAACATCGGCTGGGGTGCGCGTTTAAAGTGTGCGACCGAGTCGTCGAACCACAGCACACCCAGCGGTGCCTTTACCCGTTCGTCTGGACTCGTCCATCCACCCACGTATTCCGTCGCACCAGCGAGCTTACCCGGTCGGGCCAGCAGTGCCCAGCGATCACTTAAACGCAGTTCGGCCCCAGCCATTTTTTCCGGTGAATCACCGGCAACACCACTCGGTTGCTCTGCAAGCTTTTGGCGATCGCTGGCGCCGACCAGCTCACCAACTCGCTTTACTTGCTCGGTCGATAATTCTAGACAAGCTACGCCGCCAAACGGCCGGAGTAGTTGAAACAAACGGCTGTAGGCATCATCCGAATCGAGCGGCAAGGTCGACAAGTCAGCCGAAACCACCAAAGTTGCTAAGTACGGCGGCAACCCGAGATCCAGCGGATTGCCATGATGAACGCTGACCCGCGTCCCCAATAACCCTGACTCGTCGAGTCGATATCGAAGCGCATCACATTTATCCGCATCCGGGTCGATCGCGATGATCTGCAATTCGGATCGTTGGGCCAGCCGCTCGATCAACCGGCCATCGCCGATCCCCGCCACGATCGCGTGCCCCTGCATCGCCCCGCTGGCCCGTAAAATTGCCGCCACACGTTCCTCGGTTTCGCGATCTTCACTGTCAAGGTTTGGCGAGTCCTCAGTCGCAAAATGCCGCACCTCGACCGGTTCGTCACCGAACGCATAGATCCGCCCTTGGATCGTCACCACGAACAATCGCCCACCACCGGCGACCACGCTGTGAACCTGGCCCTCGACACCCGGATAACCCGCTGCGAAATCGACCACCTTGCCGTTGATCGTCACCCGCGAACGCGCGTCGGTATTGCCGGGCCCTTGGTTCCAGCCGCCTTCGTGCAGGTCGCGATTAACCGAGGTATCCAGCAGCAATCGGTCAGCCAAGCTGTCGTCGGCGTCATCCTCCTCGCTCTCGGGAACCGGTTGGCCACGACGTTTCGCCTTCGCCGCCGCAGTAAACCAACCGCCCGGCGAACGTCCCGCCTTGGGCAATGCGAACGATTTCAATTCTCCCGTCTGGCGGTCGAATATCGCCGGCAAGGCCGTTCCACACGGGACGATCAAGTCGTCGTCGCTAGCGACCAGATAACCCTGAGGCGTCACACCGCCAAACGCCTTGGCGTCGTGAGGGTGTTGGCCATACAGAAAACCGGTTCGATCGTTGCCCCACTTCACGTCGCCCGTGGCCGCATCCAGTGCATAAATAAACACGCCCTCGAACGACCAAACGCCTGCGGCAAAGTAGATCGTGCCGTCGGCGACCACCGGCCCGCCACGAACCGGCCAAACCGAAATCAGCCTCCGGTTACCGAGCAATTTACGGTTTGACGGCACCGCCTGAAACTTCCAAACCAACGCCCCAGTGGCGAGATCCAAGCAATAGAGATATCCGTCATCAGACCCGACATAGACGTTTGCTTTGAAACCGACCGGGGCAAAACGGATCGGCCCAGCGGCATAAAACCGCCACACTTCATCACCCGTCGCAGCGTCAAACGCTGTCACACGATCGTTACGTGATGACCCGACGATTATGCGGTCGCCTATAACGATCGGTTCGTAACCGGCATCGAAGTGCAGTCGCGGATGATGATAGGCAGGTTCCAGTGGCGGCAGCTCGCGAATCCACAACGGGTGCAACCTGTCCGCGAGCTTTCCCTCCCAATCGCCGCTGCGCCGGGCATCGCCCCGCCACATCGGCCAATCGTCCGCCATGACTACGCCGCCGGGAAAACTAGAGAATAACCCAGCGAGCAAACCGCCCAGCGTCAACATGGCCAGAAACAAACAGCACTTCATCACATCGTCCTCACGCAACCAGGGCGCCCCATTCGACCAAACTCTGGCCGGCCTATCGACAACAACACCGCAGGTGCCATCATAGCCCAAGGCTCGGAGCCGCGCTCAGGGGCAAGCCTAGTCGGTGTTCTTTAATTTATGAACGAGTTGTGCGCTAGGGCGATTTGGAAAATCGACTTCGCAATCGCTCTCGCGAGTATTCGTCGAGGCTTCCGTAGGCTCCAGTGGTGTCGGATCACGGTAGTGAGCATTGTCTCGCCCACCCTGACCAGATCATTCCCCGCATCATAATACTTTTAGAGGCTACTATTGTTCTCAAGTTGAGGTCGACCAACGATTCGGCGGCAAAAAAACTAGTTTGGTGGCCGGTAAGTAACAAGCGGCTAGCGACGGAGACGAGACTTAAGAACGTTTGATTGAGTGCAGGCCAGCAAGCGCATCGCTATAATTTGACAAAAGTGAGCGATTTCTTGTCCCGATTGCTAGCCGCCATTCGCTTACTGGTTGCATTTTTGCTATTACTGTCCATGAGATAGATCGTTGACTCAAAAGCCCGAACTCGACGAATTACTCGATGCATGGGAAGATCGGAGTGAGTCCGAAGCCGATCTTTCCGCAACTCAATTTATCCGGTCGCTCGGCGATCAGGTTGATAGTGGATTAATCGAAGACTTTCTTTGCAAAGCGGCTGAGTTAGCGGCCTTTCAGAAGAAAGCGGACCGATTGGTATTCGTAGACGACTCCCAGTCAACGTCCTTAAGCTCAAAACTGAGCCGAAACGGATTGGAACTGGGTGAGCGTCGCTGGTTGACGCAAGGTGCAGAACCGATCGATGGCTATCGACTCGTCAGCAAACTCGGAAGAGGCGGCTTTGGCGAAGTCTGGCGAGCGACCGGTCCAGGTGGATTCGACGTTGCCCTGAAGTTCGTCGAAACGGGTGGTCGTGTGGGTGTCAGTGAATTGCGATCACTTGAAACGATGAAGGGCGTTCGGCATCCCCACTTACTGCCGATGTTCGGCGCGTGGCAGGTGGATGGTATGCTGGTGATCGCAACTGAGCTCGCCGATCGAACTCTGCTAGATCGTTTCGAAGAGGCAAGAAGGCAAGGATATGCCGGTATTCCATTGCCAGAATTGCTTCGGTACATGAACGAAGCCGCTCAAGGCATAGATGCATTAAATAATCCTGGATCTTCGGGGCGAATGCGGATCCAGCACCGGGACATCAAACCGCAGAACATATTACTTTCCGGCGGCGGAGTCAAGATTGGCGATTTCGGACTCGCTCGATTCCTGCAGCATGGTGTGACCGGACACACAGGCAGCATGACGATGGCCTATGCTGCACCGGAATGTTTCGACGGCACAATTTCCGAACACAGTGACCAGTACTCGCTTGCCGTAACCTACTACCACCTTTGCTGCGGCCGACTACCGTTTGACGGAACGCCAGTAGCGGTCATGAATGGACATCGTACGCAACAACCAGATTTATCCTGCGTACCCAAATCGCAGCGGCCAGTTCTAGCGAAGGCCTTAGCGAAACTACCGAAAGATCGCTGGGGGTCGTGTACCGAATTTGTGTCACAACTATTAGAGACACAGTCTTTGATCGTTCCAGAACCGGCGAGTGACGCGGGATCCGAAATATCGCCCGCCCGTCCTGGCGCGATTGCTGCCGCCTGTTTCGTCATTGCAGCGATTTTAATCGGTGGCGTTTCAGCCTTGAACATGGCAAGGTTTTATCTAAAAAATGAACAATCTGCGTTAATTGGCGACCAATCACGAACAGGCGTTAGTCGTCCACGCATTGCGGTGCTTTATTTCGAAGACCAAAGTACAGATGTAGAGCCCAACCAAGCTTTATCGAAAGGCCTATGCTCGATGATAACGACGGGACTAAGTAACTTGGATAAATACGACGTCGTGGAAAGAGTTCGGTTGCAGGCGGTACTCGATGAGTTGAAAATAACTCGCGAAGATTCATTTGACCGGAAGAACGTGGCCAAAATTGGTAGTCTCCTGGGAACGCAGCAATTGTTGTTGGGGTCCTACTTCGAAATTCTCGGTACGTTTCGCATTGATGCGAGAATTGTTGATGTCGAAACCGGAGTCATGATCAAGGCCGCCGGAGTCGAAGGCCGACCAGAAGGTTTCAATGCTTTAGTTGCTCAACTGCTGAACAAGCTAGAGCAAGCTCCAGGACATGAAAACGATACTCAAGCGACCCCTCCAGTTGGAGGCGGAACCGTCCCATCTTCAGCCGTCGAATTGTTGGGCAAAGCAACAGCATTGCTTGACGAGGGGGAAATCCAAGCGGCGATTAAGGTCGTCGATGACCTGCTGATTGAGCACCCCCAATTTGATGAGGCGAGTGTGTTGCGTGGTGACCTTCAACGATTTAGTAATAATGTTAAAGCATCCTTTGAGCAAGAAGCACGTGATAATACAAATGATTGATCCAAAGTTAAGTCGTTGTACGATTTATCTTTTTTACGCGACTATTCTAATGAATTGCATCGCCGGGTGCGGCAGGAACGACGCCCCCGCCCCCTCGGTGATTGAATCACCATCTTTAGAAGCCAAGAACGGTGAAGTCGATTCTTTACCTTCAATGGATTCTCTGGACTTTGATCTAGCGATGCCGTCGTCGCCTGACCCCGCGATGATTCAATTCCCCGACGCACCAGCGCCCGGTATTCCTGGAATCCCCGGAGTGCCTCCAGATACAATCGCTAGAGCGGGCGATAGCGCACCGAAGCTCGATAAAAGAGTAACGGTAGCTATCCTTGATTTTGAAGACACATCTGCGGAAAACAAGTTTGAGAACTTAAATCGCGCCTTGCAGAGCATGTTGACAACGGATCTATCTATTTCCCGCGAGCTCCAGTTGGTCGAAAGAGCAAGGCTGGAAGATATTCGGAACGAACTCAAGCTTGCACAATCTGGATTTCTCGACCCGACGACTGCAGCTAAAGTGGGCAAGGGCGTCGGGGCTAAAGCTGTTCTAACAGGTAGTTTCTGGATTCGCGACGACGAGATTCGGATCGATGCTCGGCTTGTACACGTTTCTAGTGGAAAAGTTATTCTAGCGGAACAAATCAGTGGCAAACATAGAGACCTTAACACGCTCGAGAAATCTCTGGCGAACAAGATAATAGCGGCAACCGGTGTTCGATTATCGGCTTTTGAAAATGCTGAAATCTCACAGCCTCATACATCAAACATTTTGGCGGCGAGTCGATATGGTCAGTCCCTCGCGGACGAGGATGCAGGGGATTTTGCTAACGCACAGCGAAACGCAAGAGTCGCGTTGCAGTTGGATCCCGAATTCGCGCTGGCAGAGCGCCAACTTGCCCGAATTGAGAAGGATGCCTTGTTTCGTCTATCTACCGACAACAAGTGGAAAGCCGAGTTCTCCGGCAGTGTTGGCCAGCAACTCGAACAACATCGAAGCAAGTTCCGCCAGGTCGCGGCGTCGAAAACACGCGACGCTCGCTATTTCGCTAGCTTGCTCATCCTATCGGCCCATGCCGGACTAGCTGGCGATAGCACTGAAGAACGGCGCTTGCTCATAAAATTTTGGGATGAATTTTCGACGGCTGTACAGCCGGCAGATTGCGTAACAGTGTCGCTCGCAGTCAGAGCGATTGCGTTCTCTGAAGGCGAGTTTTTTCGCCAAACAGTTGATTCGGGTAGCTATGGAATTTCGGTTCCAGCGATCACTTTCGGTGAACAAGATCCAGACTTTGATCCAGAGGCTAGCAACTTAAAGCCCGAGCTACGTGAAGACTATCGCTGGCCCAAGTGGTCTGCGCTATGGCCTTTCGAAGAGCATCTTCGCGGAGGATACGGCACCCTTTCTTTAATGGGCGAGATCAATAACAATTGGTTTGAAAGGTTTCTCGCCAAATACCCTCATGATTACCTCGAAATTCTTGCCAACGACGCATGGGAATTCGCTAGGGAGCCTTCACAAGAAGGCGAAAGGATTATGCGAATGATGTTTTCAATTTGCCTGTACTACAATCAGATTCAAGCGATGCCTTTAGATTTAAACGAGGGTTTAAGCGAAATGCACGACAAAATTGTCTGGCAGTTGGAAGACATTGTGCCCCACAATCAAAGTCGAGAGTTTGTCGCAGAAGCCACAAAGATACTCGACATTATTGGCAAAGTGGAGCCCGACGTTGGCAAGCGAGATCGAGCCAATAAGTTACTACTGCGATTTGCAAGGCAGGCCCAACTGAATGAGGGTTTAAAGGGTGGCGTTGATTTAACTGCGAGCAAATCATTGTCTATCTTTGGAGAACGGCTAGAGGCTTCGACAGTCGTTTTTCTCATTCGCAGTTCGAGCTATTCGGGGCTAGCCATTGAAAAGCATGGGATTCACAAAACTGTTCAGTCGGAACTAGCCGACGCGGTGCTCAGTCTACACGGGGTCAGCCAGTCAATTAATGTCTTTTGGAGCACTGAAGATAGCATCGGTGATGAGCAGGCAGGTCAACTTTTTTCCGAAGTCGTTGTGGCCAACAACGAGAACAAACAAAAGATGCTACAGTCGTTGACCGAAAGCGATCCCAACCGCGAGTACAGAGTCCAATCATTTGATCAACTTCTCACGTCGCTTATCGAAGAGTTTGGACCCGATTGCTGCATTATTCTGGATGCACAGGACGAAGCGGTTAACGTTGATCGGAGAGTAATTGAACAGCTCCAAAATGCCAAATCAAAACCACGGTTCATCGTTTTGGCAAGTGCGAGGAATCGGGACCTTCTTAATTTATCGATTGCCTCAAAAGGAGCCTTTGTCGCCCTGAAGTCCAAAGGCGGGTTGCTTGGCGGCGAAGACGTTACGGCGACATTTGCTGATTTGTCCAACGCTCAAGTTCGTTTCGAAGAATAGCCGACGAAGTAATTTCCCATTTCTTTTAAACTTGTTGTCCCTTTGTTCCCTCGGCTCTCGATTCCTGATGTGACGAGGGGAAGCGAGTGACTTTCCCCGCCAAGTGCATCTACTTCTCAGGGAAATCGACTATGTTCAAGAAATTCGCTGCCCTCGCCGTTTTTGCTGCCATTTTTGCCCTCAATAGCGACGTTCAAGCCGGTGACGGCTGGTCTTGGCGGAATATTTTCGGCGGCCAGGATTACTATTCTAGCTCGGGAACGAAGATCGGCAGCAGCGCTGCAAACATCCTCGGTGGGCACAATTTTTCGGACGCTGCAGGTCGCTCGATCGGATCGTCTAGCCGCAACGTTTTTGGAGGCCAAAACTACAATTTCGGCTCTGCCAGTGGCTACAGTGCCCCAAACGCGTTCGGTGGAAGCAACTACAATTTTGGCGGCGCCGCAGGCTCCAGCACCCCTAACGTGTTCGGTGGAAGCAATTGGAATATGGGCGGCACAAGCGGGTATTCCACCCCGAACCTAGGAGGTGGATGGAATTGGTTCTCCCGGTAGTTGAATAGCCGATCAGTTTTTCGTTAGCCCTCGATCCCCTAGCGATTGAGGGCTATTTTGCGTTTTTGACGCCAAGATGACAACTCCGGCGATCACTCTGCTTTGAGTAATTCTTGTTCGATTCAATTGAATGTGATTCTTCCGCCACGTCTCCTGAATTGTCGTCGTCGGCGATTGTTGGAGCTTACGAAGCGAACGAGGGCTACTCCAAGCCAAAAGATCGACTGCAGATTCATTCTTGCATTTAAAAGTACTATTTTTGGCTTCCGGCCAAGTCGCTTTTAGGAATCGTATTAGTGCATTGGATATTCGCCATTTCTGGCGGCATGAATTGGCACCGGAAGTCGAGCGAGGGGCATCGCTGAAAAGGCCAAGCCTAGAAGATCAGGATCAATCAAAAGCCGAGCCTCCGCTTGATCAATCCGGTTTCAGCAACGTATTTAGCGAGAGTTTCGCAGCACGGAATCGCCGTTTGATTGTTCGTTCGGATACGCATAAGAGCCCTGCAGCTTCCACTTGCGACATGCCCTGATAAAAAATCAATTCGAAGACTTCCTTTTCTTCTTCGGCCAGTCGATCTACACTTTCATGGAACTCTGTCATTTCAAAAGAGTCAATAGAGTCCGTCGCGGGAGCGACAGCTTCGTTCTGCGGACGCCCATTCTGGTCCATTGACGCTTGTCCCGCTTCAGTCTTGTGGTGCCTTCCGATACCGAGAGGGCCATACAGATTGCGAGCCATGTCGCAAAGCTCACGGCGAATCTGTTGAGCTGCAAGTCCATTGAACGCCCGCTTGGATTCGGGCTTCACGTCCTTCAGGCTGCGATGGAGCCTTACCAGCGCATTCTGCAATACGTCGCCAGTTTGACTCCACCGTCCGACGTGTGGTTTATCTGCCAACATCCGACTTGCCATTCGCTGCAGCCGACTTTGTGAGTGCGAAATCAACTCGTCCAACGCGAGTTGGTCGCCGGCGCTCCAGCGATCAAGCAGCGCATTCAAGTGGGTTGTATAACCAGCATTGTCGTTCATGACCTTGATGCCCTTTTGCAATCTACTACGGAAAATTACTCGCGAAGCCACACATTACGTTAACCTTGCCAAGCCGGCGCCGTTCACTGAGCGCTCAAGGCTTTCCTGGCCGACGCGTATTGTCACGAACGAGCGAGTTGGTTTCTAGCCGCTTACAAATTTTCTTGCGTCCACGCCGAGCAGTGTGCCCCTAGGCCGTGTCTTCGCCAGTGCAGGAGAAGTGTTCCGTATAATTTGCCCCAATTAACACTCGGGGATCGTAAATCATCGGCCCTTTTCGGATCGTCATACCTCGCCCTCTGAAACACGGAAGGCTGTTTTACAACAGGCCTGTTGTTTGCCGCTTAAAGGGCGATTAAACTCGTCGCCTGGAAGTTAGCAAAACTCACTGGAGCGAAAGAATGGTTTTCGAAGATGATTCGACGAGCGGCAGCGGTGACTTTCTTGGAAGTAGCAGCGTGCACGAAGTTCCGACGTTTTCCGATTTGCAAATCGGCGATTTTTCCCGTGACATTGACTCGTGGTCTAGGCAAACGACAGGGTTCACCTGTGCGATTGTCTCTCAGAAAATGATATTGGAACAGTTTGATATTGTCGTCAGTGAGGCACAACTTGTTTACGAAGCGACAAGCGGCGGTTTTCTAAGTTCCGCAGGTACCTCCCCAGACGACGTTGGGCGACTGTTGGAGCATTACGGCGTTACCACGCACAAGTCTTTTGGGCTCGAAGACATGGTAAGAGATCTTTCGCAAGGTCATAAGGTTATTGTCGCCGTAGACAGCGGCGAACTTTCAGGACATGACGGTTTCCTAGAAGACATGTTTATTGGCCAACGCGCTGACCACGCACTAGTAGTCAATGGACTTGATCTGTCCGACCCCAATAACCCTCAGGCTGTCTTAAACGACCCAGGGCGTCCAGATGGCGCGGGGCTTCGTGTTCCACTGAGCAAATTCCTAGACGCATGGAATGATTCGGGGCAATTCTATGTCGCGACCGATGAGGCACCGCCCGACTTGGTGAGCGATCCGAGCATCGGAACTGGCTTTGATCCGAATGCGGGATTGTACATGGATCAGGCTTATTGGGAGCGATTTTTGGAACTGCTCGAGGCCTTGGTAACTCACGTTGCGTCCAGCTTTGAGGCATCGCAACAATTTACACACTATGGGATGATAAGCGACCCTGCCGTTGCCGCAGTTATTCAGAGCATCACGGGTTCCGTTGCAGACCTGACCAGTGACCAGCGTAACGAGATTCTTAGAGAAATCTGATTCTGTCTTAAACAAAATCACTAACATAAGTGGAACGTAAGAATTCCTTAACAATCGGATTCCATCGTGGGTAGTAGCGGCCAAGCCCGAAAGATAACCGGAAGCACTGCACTAAGGCGGGTGAATGAAGCGGCGGTAGAAATCATATCACTATCCGGAGATATTGTAGAAGAATCTCGAATAGATGACATAGTCGCTAGTCTTAAACGTGCAAATCATGGGATTTTCCGACTAGTCGTAATGGGGGAGATCAAGAAGGGCAAGAGTTCGTTCATCAACGGCATGCTGGGGGAAGCCGACTTGCTTCCCATGTCTTCAAACATTGCCACATCAACCGTTTTCAAGATAATTTACGGTCCAGAGCGTAAGTATAAGGTTTTCTTCCTTCCCGACCCCGAGTCAGGAGCCCTGTTTCCACCCAAGGAAATCGAGCGAAAGCACCTTGTCGATTATGGAACGGAGGGAGGGAACCCAAGCAATGAGAAGCGTGTTGATTTTATTGGGGTCGAATTACCGATTCCTTTACTAGAGACTGGATTGGTGATAGTTGATACGCCGGGAGTAGGAGGGTTATTCAAGGCGCATAGAGACATAACTTGGCGGTATGCGCCGAACGCAGACGCAATCATCTTTGTTCTCGATTCGGTAGAGGCAGTAATCAGCAGCGATGAGATTGATTTTCTGAAAGATTTAACGACTAAATACAATAAGCGAGTGTTTTTCGTTCAAACGAAGATCGACAATGCGAGTGAAGAATTGTGGAGAGGGTGGGCGTCGCGGAATAAGCAAATCCTTGCCTCCCATGTTGGAATGATTGGAAAAGAGGTACTGTATTTCCCGGTCAGCGCAAAACTTAAAGCTTATGCTGACGCCGAAAACGATCTCGAAGACCTAGTTGACTCCGGCTACCCGCCATTAATGAACTTTATCAATGGTTACCTAGTTCCAGCAAAGGAGATCGAGCTCGCAAAGGATACTGCGAGAAAATTAGAAGCGGTTTCGACTCAGATCCATTGTGAGTTGTCTGCCCAGCTCTCCATTGCGAAGGAGACAACGATCAGTCGATTGGCGGAAATCGAAGCAACTCGACGGCAGGCAGTCGAAGATTTCGCGGCTTGGGAACGCGAATATCTTGATCCCGCTCTTTCCGAGGCCACTGAACGGCTTCACCAGCGGCGTCGCACATCACTTGACCAATTAGACGAGATTCTAAATCCTTCAGGCCGTATGCTGCTGGAGTTTCTCGAAGGACAAGCCGAAAAGTCGGGTGAGGACATCTCGTGCCATGCCGGAGTGATCCAGCAGGACTTCATGGAAATGTGCGGCAGGGCGATCGGCAAGGTATTCGATAATTATACGTCAGACTTTACGGCAATTTGCGACCGAATCGTCGAGAAGCTAAGTGTGAAATCCGTCTCCGGCGAGATTGCTTCTGCAATGACACAAGGCATTGACGTGGACTACCGTAAGGTTGACTCGCTGTCAATGTCTGCTTCCAGTGGATTCGAAACCGCGCGAAATATGATGTTCGGTGGCCTAGGTGGAATGGCAATAGCCAGCGTCGCTCTGAATGTGGTTTCTGTCGCGTTTCCCCCGTTAGCCGCGTTTAACCTCGTTGTATGGGCAGGCGGACTTTACGGAGCCACTGAAATGAAGCGGCTTGCTACGGAACGCCGTAAGGATGAAGCGCTCAGTAAGCTGCGAGGGCTTTTGAGCGAGCAACTCAGCCAGATAAGACGTTCTGTCATAAGGCAATTTGAGGATAAAGCGGATGACTGTTCCAAGTCGTTGAATACCATTATCAAATCAGCTGCAAGCCAGGCTAAGCGCAATTTAGATGCCCGGCTTGAAGATGTTAAAGGGGCGGGGGCGAGAACCAAAGAAGAGGCTATAGCAATAGCGGATTCTTTGGATCGGAAACTGAAGCAACTTGCTAAAGCAGCAGGAATGTTGCAATCCAGTTCTACGTCATCATAGAAGGTACAGGATGCACGTTTTTGATTACGCAGACGTCGCCGACTTGGTCGATTCGTTCTGTAGCCAGATCCCGCCATTACTAACGGAGCACAGCGTTACAGCCGATCTCTTGCCGAGGGTTGTTGGGCTGGGGGAGCAGTGCCAAAATCCTTTTACCGTTGCGGTAGTGGGGCAGATGCGGGTTGGCAAGAGTTCGCTTATCAATGCAATCTTGGAAAAAGATCTAGCTGAGACCGGAGTTACTGAAACCACTGCAACCATTAACTGGATTCGGTATGGATCCAATTCGGATCAGGTTAAGGTGCATTGGAAAGACGCCCCCGCTGAGATGATATCGCGAGACCATCTTAAGCAATGGACCGGCGAGGCGGCCAACGCCGCGAAAACGCGTTTCATCGAGCTATTCGACGATGCGGATTTTTTGAAAGTGGCAAGTATTGTGGACACGCCCGGGCTACGTAGCGTTATAGGCGATCATACCGATGCGACCGAAAGCTTTCTCGGTTTAAAATGCGACATCGAATCTCGTGCGATTGGATGCAAAGCCGATGCGATTGTCTATGTATTAATGCCGGTCGCAAGAGAATCAGATGACTCGTTTTTGGCAAACTTTCTAAACCAAACACAGTTGCCAGGTACCGCAAGCTTTAACAGCCTCGTTGTTCTCCACAAATGGGAGACGCTTGAGTCCGACGACCCGGTTTTAGATAGCCAGTCCAAGGCGGACCGGATCGCAGCAGAGCTTGGGGCAAGCGTGTCGACTGTAATTCCAGTCAGCGCACCGATGGCGTGGGCAGCCAAGCACCTCGCCGATGATCTGTGGGGCGCGATTCATCGAATTGCCTTGATGGACCAAGAGGGCCTGAGCAAGCTTATTCGCGGCGAGCGACGCTTTGCTCGAGAGGCCCCAGATTGCCCAGTGGCTATGGCCACACGGCAGGAGCTATTAGACAGCGGACTACCGTGGCCCTCTCTTAGGACAATACTGTCAATTGCTAGCAAGGCTCGGTGCGAATCAAAGGATGAGCTTCGCAGGCACATCGCTGAGGTGGGTAAGGTTGGCCACTTGCGAGGCGAGTTAGATCGTCGATTTTTCTCTCGCAGCCGCTCCCTGAAACTGCTTAGCACGGTAGCCAAGGCCTGGGAGCCGTGCCAAATCGCACAGCTTAGGCTTCGCAACCGCAGAACTGAAGTCGGTGAGTTGCTGGCTTCATCAAAAGAAATGCTGTCGCTCCTGCAGGAAAGAATCAAGCTAGGCGATGATGACCTTAAGGCGGTCGAACACTACGTCGAGAAAACCCAAGAAGCATTGCATCGAGAACATGTCTCCCTTAGTGGTGTTCTTAAATCCTTGAGCTTCCAAACAAGTCAACTGAAGAACGTTTACGACGATTTTGTTGCTGACCTTAATGGCCTTGAGTTAATCGCAACGCCGAAAGCAGACGCCCTTGCTGCAAATGAAAAGCTTGAACTTCAAGCCCTTTTTGGCAGCAAGGGTACGGCTGCAAGCTGCCGACTTTCACCATTTCTTGCCGACGGCAAAGCTCCGATCGATTGTATCGAAATTGCGATCGGGAAGTTTAGCAGCATGCATGCAAGGGCCAAAAATGAACTGAAGCAGGTTCTGGAGCATGGCGTATCGCGCCTTGAGCAGCTCGCCGATCATATCGAATCCGAATTGCAAGCATTAAATAAATGAAGCACGGGCCACGTATTGCAATCGACTTTGGGACCACACGCACGAAGGTTGCGTATTACGATGCGAATCGTGATGAAGCTAGGCTAATAGAGTTGGGCATCTCGCAACGTGAAGTAATTCCGTCCATTTTCTATGTGCCTAAACGCGACTCCGGGGAGATCCTTGTTGGCGACGACGCAATGGCGCAACTCGATGTCGACCCGGCAGGAATAGTGCGGGAGATTAAGCGTGAGATTGACAAATTGGGAAGAAAGCGTTGCGGTGCTGGGCGGCTTGCACCCACTCGCGTTGAGCTAGCTGCAGAGTTACTAAGGGTAATTCGTCGACGCTGTGAAGACGGTGTTTTTCACGGTCAAATTATAGATAAATGCACTTTGACAGTCCCTGTATCATTCACTGAAAGCCAGCGCGGGAAACTCGTGGAAGCCGCCAACCTGGCGGGCTTCAATGATGTTCGGCTGATTGATGAACCAACGGCTGCGGCCAGGGCCTGGGTTGAAATGCAAGGCGAAAGGTTTGGCGACCATTTGGTAGTGATTGACATCGGCGGGGGAACGACGGACTTTTCTGTGGTTGAATGGTCAAGCAATCGCTTCGCTCCTCACGGCAGCGTATTGCCGGAAGGCTTCGCCCAGGGCGGGAACGATATAGACGATCATGCCTGTGACGAAATACTGGCACAACAAGACGAGAAAAATGAAGAATCCGTCCTCCAGGTTAAAGATAGTTTTCTCGTGAAATTACGGGGTGTTAAAGAGCAATTCACCCGAGGTCTTAAAGGTCAGGTTATATCGGCAGGTTTGGCAACGATCGAAATACAACCGTCTGTTTTTCGTGCCGCAGAGACTGAATTTATTAATCGTTTATGCGACGAATTGCAGTTGTTTCTCGAAAAATGCCAGCATGGTGGAATTGGATCGCCGGTTGTCTTATTGGTCGGTGGCGCATCACGAATACCCGGCCTCACTGACATACTTAATGAGATCTGCCCGCGCGACGTGTTCACCTGGGAGTCGGCTGATTTTGCAACGGTGCTCGGTGCTGTCGAATACCCTGGAAACACGATTGGCTTTGAGAACGCAAGGCAACGCAAGGCCCAGGCAAGCTACATCGAGGCGTTGAAAGCCGCGATTGCCGATGATCAGGTGACTGTCGCCGAGGCGATGTATCTGCGATCAAGACGCGAGCAGCTTGGTCTATCGGAATCCGTTTTTGCATCGCTCGAAATAGACGTGCTCGGCGAACCTCTCGAGCGAATAACAGTTGTCGACGAAAACCGACCTCGCGTGCAGCCCGCAGATGAGGATGTCCTTACTGCGGTCGCGAGGTTGATCGATAAAGGGAGCTTTGATGCAGCTTTGGACCGACTTCAAAT
Source organism: Planctomycetaceae bacterium (assembly GCA_003506095.1). GTDB lineage: Bacteria > Planctomycetota > Planctomycetia > Pirellulales > Pirellulaceae > UBA6163. The sequence goes on from DNWZ01000807.1 coordinate 14,793, forward strand.
TTCTTTGGATGAATTTCCAAATGTACCAGAATACCTGCTTTTGAAGGCTGAAACGTACTTACAGCAAAATCGCTACCCGCTCGGGATCTCGTCCGCGACTGCTACGTTGAAATTGACACCTGACGAAAACCCCGCGAGGTTCGTTCGCGGGGTTTGTCATTTTCACTTGGGGAATTTTGACGAAGCAAGGCAGGATCTATCTGTTTGCCGAGTTGCCTGCGAATTCGAGGAAGAATCGGATTTTTTTCTTTGTGCAATGGAATGCCAACAAGGCATTTATCGTGAAATAAGTGAAAGGTTAACCTCGTCCGCAATTGGTGATGGCCCACGTTCCGAGGCGTGTCGATTTATTCTGGCATTTGATTGGTTTAACAGGAAAGAGGGGCAGGCTGCCATCGCAACCATAGAAGGGTTGATCATTGCGACTAGGGATCGTAGCGGAGTGATTGATCCGTCGACGATTGCAACTCTCCAGTTGTTCTTTGGTGAATCCTATCCAGTCTTTTCTGCTTTGTTCGTAGGAACCGGTTTAAACGCTAACGACGCACTATTGAAGGACAAAACAATCATTTGCCCGCATTGCAGATTTTACTCGGCATTTGACGGTTCGTATTGCTCGCATTGCAAGAAGAGTGCAACTAGTTCAGCTTGTGCACAAGTGCAGCGAAGCCATGAGGAAGGAACACTCAAGCTTCTTGCCGATCGACTGTTTGAATCCCACCAGTTAGTCACCAAAGATCCAGATGAATTGGCCCGAGCGTATGTCCGATCCTGTGTTCGATGCGGATTGTCCGCTCGTTCTGTTGAGGAATTCCAAACCAAAGTTCGTCTAGATTCGGCGCTGAGCGAGGCGGCTTTGCTTTCAAAAAGCAAAAGTGTTTCCGAGAAGGACATCCGAGACCTCTTGCTGACTTTAGTCAACAGCACCACAGTCAACGTTGTTCAGTTGCGGCGAGAAACGAATATAAAGACTGTGCCATTCCTAGTTGATCTGCTGAAACCGAAACTTCGTTCGGAAAAGGAGCATGGCGCTGTTTTCAATCATATCCGAGTGACGAACGATTCGATCTTTGGCGTATCGAATGTCAGTGTAGTCGCTAGCATTGTTCGATCCGACGGAAACAGCCAAACTGAACGCGTCACTATTTCCAAATTGGCAAGTGGGGAAATACATGAATGGCCCAATGTTTTCAAAGATCCTGGTTGGTTCGGGAGTAACATCAAGTCTGTTTCACTGAAGGTCACTTGCAACGAAGATTGAAAATTAAGGGTTTCGATTGGATGGTATACGTCTGCCAACCCGTGCTGTGATGGATGATTCGGCATAAAACTGGGCCATCCGGGTTTATCGTGGAATTGCCAGCTTGGGAAGCCTAAAGCTCCACCCGTAGCTCTTTTCGCGTGACAAGACAGGTCACCCTCCGAACCGGCAAGGCGGCCAACTGCCGTAGTTCCTTTGCTTCGAGCAATAAGGCGTGTTTTCCTGCCTTCGTCGGAGCCAGCCGTCGGAGCCAGCCGTCGGACGCTCGCCAGTCCGTAGCGATTGACGGATGGCGCAGATGAACGGCAGCACTGCCTTTGTTGGTGGAGCCCGAGGAAGCGGATGTTCACCAGCAACCCACGAAAATCCCAGAAGGACCATAAATTCAACCCGGAGACCTTCGCGCGGGGTTCGGCTTTACCGTGAATCTGAGTAAGTTCGTTGACCACCAAGGAAAGGTTCGTACCGAGTTGTCGGATTAACAGCGAGTCAAGCAAATCCATTTCCAGCCGCTGCGCGATCCAGAATCGCCCGTGGAGCCCAGCGGGTACGTTTTCCCGGGTTTTTGACCCACACGACTTCTCGAGTCGAACACCGAGTTATCCGACTGAAATCCATCTTTTCCGGCATTGCCACGAGATGAAACTACCGCGTTGCGACTTAGATCGCTTCTTTGCCTGATGCTTTGTTGTGCTTTTTGCTCCGGCATATTCAACTGGGCCGCTTCAGCGAGTCGGGCGGCGAGACAAAGAGCTGGGCTCGGTATTCAACGAGATGTCAAGCACTGGCCGTATGTCCTACGGAAACTTATTGATGCCGATCAGACGCTTCAATCCGGACTAACACCATGCGGGCTGACCGCTTCGGGGTGACCAGAGCTCAATTTGGCGTCTAGATGCCGTCGCTCCTGTGACCGATTTTCTCATGTCTAGCAAAGCCCTTGAGCCCGCGTCTTTGTTGCACCCCAAGGCAAATCAACTAATCTTGTCGATTCCGGCTGAGTGGCGTAAAAAAACTGGCAATCTTCTGGTTGGTATGCAACGCCTGGTTTTGGATTTCGCCACATATAAGGGCCTGCCCTGTACTTGATTGCAATCGACCCTGACGACGGAACTGCATATGTCTATCATGAAAAACACTTCTGATGTCACAGCGGCGGATAACCAATAAGGATTTGACATTGCGAGGTGAGGAACGAACGGAGCCAAATGTTCAGTTCTTTTGTTCAACCAACGGTTGCAACGGAGCCCGTGACAGGCTATTTTTGACATGGTAAATTTTGGTTACGGGCCCGCTGAACAGGGGCGTTTCCCGATGAACTTTAACCGAAACTGAAAAAACTAGCCTTTGTTGACACCATGACGCAAATTCACATCGCAAAGAATGGACAGCAGTTTGGCCCTTATGACGACGAGAATGTGGCTAGGGGGCTTCAATCTGGCGAATTCGCTGCCGATGACTTGTGCTGGACTCAAGGGCAATCCGAATGGAAACCTATTCGCGTTGTGCTACCCCATTTGTGCTCGGCAATGCCACCGCCAATTCCAAAGATGCCGAGCGGGTCTCCGCAATTCTCTGGTACCTCAAAGAAGACCGAGTTCTCTGACCTCTTCTGGCTTATTTTTGTTGGTCTCACGGTCATCACAACATTCCTGAGTCTTGTCGCCGATTTCGCCTCTATCGAGACCGAAGACGCCGGGGGAGTGGCCTTCTTACTTTCGTCGCCTATTTTTATTACTACAATCGTGGCAATGGTGTGGCTGCATTATCGGCTATGGCGCAATCTTCCTGAACAGTATCGTGCAACTACTCCCGGCAAGGCAGTCGGATTTATGTTCATTCCAATTTTCAACTTTTATTGGGTATTTATCTCTTACCCGAAACTATCAGAGGGTATCTATAATTGGTCTTCTGACTTGGGACGCTCACCACCTTTCGATACTCGCGGACTTGCTATGGCAAACGCTGTCTTGTTCGTCGTCTCGCTAACTGTGGGCTTGCTCCCTATATTGGGATCATTGATCGGGATCGCGTCAACCGTAGTGCTCCTGATGTACTACTATCACGTCCTCAGCGCACAGAAGCAACTTGTCCAAATCACGCAGGGAAACGAGTAACACATTAAGGCCTAGATGATGCGTCGCTAGCCGATTGATGGCCAGGCTGGGTTGAGGTGGTTGGAGAAGTGGACTGCCGAACGACGCTGGTCAGCCAACATTTAAGCCCTGGTTCAAGGAGACCAGCGGCAGTTTCGTTGATCCGCGTTTCAGGCGACTCGCCGCTGCCGAACTAGGGGATTACTTCCACGGTGCTTGTTCTGCGGGCACACGGATTCATGGATTCTTGATTATTGCCGAGGCCTACGTAGCCCTCAGGCCGACCAGGTGATTGCCCGCGTTTGCTACCTCGCGATGATACCGAGTTTCGGAGTGCCACTGGCACCGCAACTGTGGCTGTTGACTGGCCGGGTGTTGATCGCTGATGCCTTGCGTCGCACTACCTAGGCATGGAGATGGCGTGGGATAGTGCCAATCTGAAACCCAATAGATAGTTTT
>DNWZ01000358.1 GCA_003506095.1 Planctomycetaceae bacterium
GCTCGATGAAGAGCACCGGCAAAGCCGCCTGCATCCTCCCGCACGGCGTTCTGTTCCGTGGCAACGCCGAAGCGGTCATTCGCACGCAACTGGTTCGCTCCGGTTACCTCAAAGGGATCATCGGACTGCCAGCAAACCTGTTCTACGGCACCGGTATTCCCGCCTGCATCCTCGTGCTCGACAAAGAGAACGCGGCGGCACGCAAAGGCGTCTTCATGATCGACGCCAGCAAGGGTTTTAAGAAAGACGGCAACAAGAACCGGCTCCGCGAACGTGACATCCACAAGATCGTCGACGTATTTACCAATGCCGAAGAGCATCCCGGTTATTCACGCCTCGTGCCACGCGACGAGATCGAAAAGAACGATTTCAATCTCAACCTGCCACGCTACATCGACACCCAAGAAGCCGAAGACATCCAAGACATCGGCGGCCACTTACACGGCGGCATCCCGACACGCGACATCGACGTGCTGGACGAGTATTGGCAAGTCTGTCCCGACCTACGAGCAACACTCTTCAAACGCCTGCGCTCTGGCTACCTCAAACTTTCCTCCCATTTTCAATTCTCCACTCTCAATTCTCAACTCAAAAACCACCCCGAGTTCGCAGCCTTCATCACGAGCCTCGAAAAGCACTTCGCCAAGTGGCGCAAAACCACGGCTGCCAGCTTGCGGACGTTGCAACCCGAATGCCATCCCAAGGAAGTGATTCGCGAGCTGTCCGAGAACCTGCTCGCACACGCCGAAGGCAAACCGCTGATCGNNACTGGGCCGAGACGATGCAGGACGATTGCTACCTCGTTTCTGTCGATGGCTGGGTCGCCAAGACGACTCGCATCCTGGAAACCGACAAGAAAGGCAAGACCAAAGACAAAGGCTGGACGTGTGACCTCGTCCCCAAGTCGCTGATCGTCGCCCGTTACTTTGCCAAGCAGCAAGCCGCGATCGAATCGCAGCAAGCCGCGTTGGAAGCGTCCGCTGCCACGCTTGCCGAACTGGAAGAGGAACACGGCGGCGAAGAAGGTTTTCTGGGGACGCTCGACAAGATCGCCAAGGCGGAGATCACGGCGAGGCTGAAGGAGTGGAGAGTTGAGAATGGAGAGTTGAAAATGCCGCGAGACCTCGATCATTCTCAATTATCAACTCTCAATTCTCCCTTAGCCGAAGCCGCCGTGTTGCAGCAGTGGCTCAAGCTCAACACCGAGCAAGCGGAACTCAAACGCGACATCCGCGACGCTGAAGCGGCGCTCGACCTGTTGGCGTATGAAAAATATCCGCAGCTCAGCGAAGCCGAAGTGCAAACGCTGGTCGTGGATGACAAGTGGCTGACCACGCTCGCCGCAGCCGTCCAGAGCGAACTCGATCGCGTCTCGCAAACGCTCACCAGCCGCATTCGGTTGCTTGCCGATCGCTACGCCACGCCGCTGCCGCAGATCGTTGACGAAGTCGAAACGCTGTCAGCCAAAGTCGACGAACATCTCAAGAAGATGGGAGTCCTCGCATGATGCGTCCGAATAACCTCGAAGAATTGGTTCGGTTTCACGCGGTCTTCACGCAGATTGGTCAGACGGCTTCTGACCAATTTCGACCGCGAAACCAGATTGGTCCGACGGTGTCGGACCATTACACGCTGGCAGCAGAGACGGGAGAATTCTGCAGATGAGTACGGCTCTGACCACCGATGCTGGTTACCAGCAATTGCTAAATCGAATTGGCGAAGTTTACACGGCCGGCCGTGTGCGAGCCCATCAGGCCGTAAACTCCGCGATGACAGAGACCTACTGGCAAATCGGTCACGACATTGTGGAGTTTGAGCAGGGAGGAAAGATCCGGGCAGACTACGGAAAGTCGCTACTTAACAACCTGAGCCGCGATCTTAAACTCCGCCACGGGAAGGGTTTCAGTCGCAGCAACGTTATCTACATGCGATTGCTTTACCTGCATTACTCAAAAGGTCAGAAGCCTTCTGACTTATTGAGCTGGTCGCATCATGTGGAGCTTCTGAGGATCGATGAGCCACTGGAACGCAGTTTCTACGAACAACAGGCGATACGGGAAAAATGGTCGGTACCGGAACTCAAGCGGCAGAAAAAATCCTCACTCTTTCTTCGACTTGCGTCAACCAAAGACAAGGCAGGGATTTTGCAACTTGCCCAACAAGGTCAGGTGATTGCGCAGCCAGCGGATCTGCTACGTGATCCGTTCGTGTTCGAGTTCTTGAAGATTCCGGTGCCCCACCATATCTCCGAAACCGAACTGGAGACACGACTCTGTGATCACCTGCAACCGTTTCTCTTAAAACTGGGGAAGGGATTCACGTTTGTCGGCCGGCAGTATCGCATTACGTTGAACAACACGCATTATCGAGTTGACCTGGTCTTCTACCATCGCATCCTTCGCTGCTTTGTGTTGATCGATTTAAAGATTAATGACGTCGAGCACCACGACATCGGTCAGATGAATTTGTATCTCGGTTACTTCGCTGCGGAAGAGAATACCGACGATGACAATCCACCGATCGGGATCATCCTTACCCGCAACAAAGACGAACTGCTGGTTGAGTATGCGACCTACGAGATGAACAGTCAGCTCTTTGTACAGAAGTATCAACTCTACCTACCCGATCGGGAAGAACTGCGCAGCGAACTGGAACGTACGCTGAGCGCGAGTGGAGAATTGAGAGATGAGAATGAAAAACTCAAAAGGGAGCATGGAGAATGAGTCGCAGCAATTCTCAATTATCCACTATCAACTCTCCATTGATCGATCCCGGTTACAAGCAGACCGAAGTGGGTGTGATTCCGGAGGATTGGAGCGATCAATCACTGGGCGAACTTTCCGATTTTGTCACCAGTGGCCCCCGTGGATGGGCACAATTCTATTCCGAATCTGGAGCCCTGTTCATTCGAAGCCAGAACGTGCGGCAGGGATACCTAAGCTTTGAAGATATGCAGTACGTCTCTCCACCGACGGGGGCAGATGGCGACCGAACAAAGATTAGTCGTAATGACGTGTTGATAACGATTACGGGCAACAGCGTCGGGAATGTTGCGATGGTGGCGGGGAATTTTGATGAAGCCTACATCAGTCAACATGTGGGACTCGTGCGTCTCAAAGATACGAACAAAGGCCCTTACATCTGTCGATATCTTTCTCCTAACTCGCCGGGCAATCCACAGATTGCAGGGAGTCAGTCAGGACAAAGCAAACCTGGCCTCAATCTTCAAAATATCCGCGATTTTCGAATTGCGATGCCACCAACAACGAAGGAGACTGACGCGATTGCATCGGCGTTGAGCGATGTGGATGNNCTCCCAGGGTTCAAAGGGGAGTGGGCGGTGACCGTCCTCGGTGATTTGCTCACAATGAGAGCAACATACGGAATTGTTACTGCTGGTGAATTCAGAGACTCGGGAGTACCAATGATGAGGGGTGGCGACATTAAAGGAGGGCGAGTTGGTTTTGATTTACCATTTGTTTCACCTGAAAAGAGCAGTGAGTATTCGCGGACAGTCCTAAAGCAAAACGACGTTGTTATCGCCCTCGTTGGATACCCCGGCGAAGCGGCTAAAGTGCCAGCAAGACTTGAGGGCGCAAATATTTCCCGAGCTGTTGGTTTGCTTCGATTGAGTAAACGAATTGAACCTGATTATCTCGTGTCCTATCTGAATTCGTCGATGGGGCGACAGATAGTACTGGCTCCTAGTGCGGGTTCTGCGCAGCTAGTTGTCAATTTAGCCGAACTCAACAAGCTTGAGTTTCTGTTTTGGTTCAGCGTGAAATG
>DNWZ01000722.1 GCA_003506095.1 Planctomycetaceae bacterium
CAATAAAGCGACGGTCGCCTAGCATTCCCATGATATTTGCCGGAAGCGATTGCGACGCCGCTAGCCAATCCCGAGTCTTGTGTGGCTGGTGTTGGTATCTGCACAGAAACGGAAATAATCGCGCGGTATGCTTCTCAAGCGATTGAACGAGGCTTGGATGCTTGGCCTGCAGTAATTTTAAGGCATCAGGATGTTCTAATAGAGCCAGGGCGGCGATCGCCGATTCGTCTACTGACAATTCGTCTGCACGGTTTACTAAAGCTTTCGCCGCCTCTTCGGTCAGCCCAATATCGTAGAGCACATATAGTTTGGAATACCGATACTTATGGATTCCGTCTTTCAGAATTGTCTCAACGACTCTCTTCGAATAGGGGCGGGCACGATCGCCATAAATTCTCAACAATCTGCTCGCCGAATCATGTTGGTTGAATTCCTGGCTGGATAAATTCTCGATCAACCTCTCGATTACCAAATCGATACTCGGCCAAACGTTTGTCCGTTGCTGCGAAACATACCAGTTGACCGTAGGGTCGCCGCTGTTGATACCAGCCAAAGCGGCAGCCTGAACAGCGTCTGAAGACCGTGGCGCATTGGTCAAGGCGATCGCCGCGTTCTTCCGCACTTCCAATTCCGGATCGCCAATGCCTCGCTGAATCGCTCTGGCAATCTTATCAAGATCGAGATCGGTTATCGGCGGTTTATTTGTTTTTGGTGTCACCGGATCAATTGATACGTCGGAAAAATCCGCCAAGGTATCTGGTTGTCGATTCCAGAATCTGGCAAGTGACTTGAAGCCAAACACTCGATCGGACATCGCCTCAGAATCCGTTTTCGCAATCAACTGCGGCAGCGGCAAGCTGTCTTCCGCCGTTGTGATGATTGTGCAGGCTAGCCAAACCACAACGGTGATCATGGACTTTAACACGTTGTGGCGATTGGTCGCATGACGGTTGCGAAAGACGAACCTAGTGGACATCAATAAGCCCTCTACCAAGCTGTTGCTATGTTGTTTCGATAATTTGCTTAAACAGTCAAAGTTTCACTTGTCTTACCCGGATCGCGGCGAAGGATTGGCAATATCAACTACGCACAACTTTCTCGATTCCGTTCAAGGGGTTTGCTGTGCGATGTATTTTGTTGTAACTCCGATGAGCCATGCCGCTATGACCGGAATCGTCGTCATTGTCGTCCACCAGTCCACTTCATCGCCTCGAATGAATGAAATGACCAGGGCCCCGATCAGCAAACATATCGGAATGCCGATTGCCATTTCGAAATACCAAAAGGCCAGTTGAGGGTCGAAATAGGATTGGACTTCGAAATGAATGTATCCAATAATCAGCAGTGAAAATAAAAGAAATCCGGTCCAGGCGAGACGCCAAAAAAGGGCTTGATGCTTCGATTTAAAAATAACCCACAGAAGAACAGGCAAACTGGCGATGTAACCGAAATGTACAGCAAAATCCCGATACCAGGTGCCGAAGATAATACCCCGATTGTCAACAGCACCCTCGTCGAGGTCGGTTTGCATTCGGAAATGAGTGACAGTACCGGCAATGAATTCGAGACTCCAGTTCAGGATGCACATCGTCGCAAACAGCAACGCGAGTGTCTTTCCGGGGCTAATCCAAAAGTCGCCTGTCCGAATCGCCAAAATGAACAGTGTGAGGCAAAGCCCGTAGATGGCTGCGATCAACATGCCATGGCTATCAAGGTCTGTGGGGGCTTCTAGATTGTAGTAGAAAGCATCAGCGGCAAATCGCACCCGCTCAATGCTTCGCGCTGCAATGAGGGAAACGCCGATGCCTGCGGTCACCAGCATCAGATGCGATATCCCCAAACGTTCTCTTATTTCAGGCGATGCAGTCACTGGATCGGTATCACTCTGGACCTGTTGTTAAAACCCAGCTCAACCCGTCGTTGAAATAGCCCGCAAACCATCAGCAAAACGGATTGTGGCGTTTGGGTGAATCATTTTCGTCTATCTGCTTAGTAATTGATTAATGCGGCAGGCCCTCTGGCCAGGAGCTCAAGCTCAGCGTTATCGCCGACTTGTACTGAACATCCTGTTCGCTGACTCATTCTTCGCCACCGTTGATGTTCTCGGGAAGCGGTTCCTTGGCATCCTCTCCCAGCAGTCCTGCGATACGGTCTTTCAGTGCTTTTGCACCACGCTTTGCAAGCTCCCCTCCAACATCTTTTGCCTGAGCACGGACTACGCGGATTGCCAACAGGTCGTCAATGGAACCCGATTTGCGGTCTGGGCCCGACGAACGCACTACGATCAATGAGCCAAGCAATGATTTGTCGATGAACAGTTCAAGCGGTTGCCGCCACGCGTCACGATTGACCAATTTACCTGGTTCGGGATCGGCAACTGCATCGTCTTTCATTTGTTCGGCGAATGTGTCCGCCAAGGTTTTTACCTGGGATTGCGTCGCTGCGATTCGTTGCTTGCGTATCCGATCGCGAATAACCAGCGTTCCACCAATACAAATGATTACAAATAAAACAATCGAAGCCAGGATCGCAGATTGTTTCCCGCTGATTGGCGGCACGCCGTTGCTTGCCGGAACTCCGATTTGTGCCTTTCGGGATGACTGAGCTTCGGCGCGTTCTTGGCTGCGGAGTTTGAATTGTCGTGATGCGGCGGAGATCCCTTGTGTGAGCGCGAGAACGATAAACTCAACGATCAACGCAAAAAATGTAATAATGGCCATCCAAAGTCCGACCAACGCGTGGGCAAGACCGATAGCAATGGCCAGTATTAACTCAACGATCGCTTCCATTAAGCTCGCTACTTGGATCAGGCGGTTGTCAACAGTTAAAGTAAGCGGCATCCTTTCGGAGTTCGCTGAGGTGCTTATTGCAAACGCTAGTCCCTGGCGGATTTTCTCAGGCAGAGCCTAGCCCTTTTTAATTTCGGTGGATTACTTCAAAGGCGTCAAGCGAAAGTTGCCGAAAATCGCATCGGTATCGACGACCCTCAGCCCGACCGACCCTCGACGGTAGGTTGCATCAGTTTGCTCGATCTTTTTTTCACCCGCGTGCCAGACAGTGATACGGTCTTCTTGTATCTCGATCGCTAGCGATTGTGGCTTGGACGGGTCGATGGTCGTATCGGCGCGTGCGAGTTCGCGCCAAGTCGTCCCATCGGTCTTTCCCAAAATGACAAGCTGGGTTGCTGGAATAAGTCCCGCAAAGTAGCCACGCTGGGCGTCGTAGCCGATTGATGCGCCGGTGGTACGAAACAAAATCCCAGCATCACGCGAATGGGCGTTGCCCTGGAAATCGATCGTCACTTCGGCGCGGAGATCGCTTGGAACGGATGCGGTGAAAATCACTTTCTCACCCGACCGATAATCATTGATCGGACGCTTTGGCACCCTGCCCAACTGGATTAACTTTGCTTCATCCCAGATCGATTGTTCAATTTCTTCTCCCTGATCGACGCGAAGCGTATAATGAATTCGCAGACGCTCAAAGGCATCGATGGATTGATGATGCCCGTAAGGGTTAATCGCGTCAAAGGAAAACAGGGTCGGTGCCGGTGGTTCACCGGACGGCTTGTCCACCACGCTTCCCGGTTGGACGGGGCTGCCGAATTGTGGGAAACCGCGTGGGCCGACTCGCATCGGTTGCGCAAAGATTGCGCGACGCCACCCCGGTTGCCGATCCCGCTTGGCGTGAAATACATGCCACCACTGGCTTCGATCAGGCGACTGAACGAAGCAAGAGTGCCCGAGCCCATAGGTCGCATCCGAACTGGTGAACACAGGCTGTGGACGCTTTCGCCATGAGTTAGGTTGCAGCGGGTCATCACCGCTCAGCTCCAAAAGTCCTAATTTATAGGTTGGCAACCAGGATGCTCCGCATGAATAAACGATCGACGTTTGGCCTTTGGCTTGGAAGACTTGTGGCCCTTCGTTCAAACCTGGTTTGGCAGGATCGGGCTCAATCCTTTCCCACAAAAAATCGTCGTTGTTACAAATCTTTACGCGTGGGCCAGCCAGCTTGACTGGTGATTCCATCGGGGCGATATACAAGAACTGCCGATCCGACCCGGGGCGATCCCAGCCTGACCAGAGTGCATAACGCTTGCCGCTGTGTTCCAGCACCGTCATATCGATCGCCCAGAGGTTGGGTGATAGGCCGTCGTTGCCATCGCCCGTAGCGAACGGGCCATGCAGGTCATACTCACCTAGCGGATCATCGGTACGCGACTTTAGCACATAAGCAAGGTGATTCTCGTTATTGCCGTCGGATGCCGCAAAGTAGATATACCAGCGGTCATCTAAAAAATGCAGTTCCGGTGCCCAAACCTCTTTAGAATACGGACCTGTCTGAGGTGCCCACCAGACGACCCTCTTAGGTCCCATCGCGGTCAGGCTATCGCTGGTATGGATTGCGATCGCTTCATTTCCCTCCGACATGCACCACAGGTAGCGAGGTGTTTTCGGGTCGCGAATGACCCACGGGTCGGCACCTTCTCCGATCGGATTGACAAACTGGTTGTCAGGGAGCGAACCGGCTTGCTTGGCGACTGACCACTTGGGATCACCTGCGTCGCGCGGCATTTGCGAGTTCCAGTCGATGACAGCTTGATGCAGGCGAGCGACAACCGCGGGGAAATCCGCCGCCCGATTGCTGGCCTCCGAAGGATCGACGACCAAGTCATAAAGTTGCGGCAAGCTGCCATCATAATTAACTAGGTATTTCCACTTGCCGTCGCGGACCGCCAGATCGGGATTGTCTTGGTCGAGTGTTCCGGGGCGATCCGGAGGACGACGCCAATAGATCGGAGCCTGACGCCCTGTGGTTGCGGTTCCTAGCAGCGTGGGCAGCAAGTCTTCGCCATCTAGAACATGAGCGTCGTTCGTCGCAACCTTCGCCAGACTGTATAGCGAGCGATTGATATCCAACGCACAAATCACCGCTTGGTCATTGGTC
>DNWZ01000496.1 GCA_003506095.1 Planctomycetaceae bacterium
GCCGCCGTGGACTGGGCCTTGGTGGTTCATCAAATTCTGAGGCAGGGTTCGTGTACCGCCTCACGCCACGCCAAAGGAAGCAACTCGTCGGCTTGTTGAAATTTGCTGGTCCGGCAACCGAGGTCCGCGCCGACCGTGTTCCAGAAACCGTTACGCCAACCGATGTCGATGTGGCTTTTGCTCCGACATTCCTGGCGGAAGTTATTGCCAAAGGATCAATGGTCACAGTTCATTTTCGGGATGTGATTCCTCCGGATCTCGTCCTGCTGATGCCCATCCCTGCAAGGGCTGGTGATGCTGGATACTGGTTTTTGTTTCAGGCTGATCCGCTCAACGAGAGTCCGCCTGACACCATCACGCTGGACCTAAAGTCCTGCCAGAAATGCGACGACCGGCTACAGATCCTTTCAACCGATCCATCCGGCCAACAGATCCAGCCTCACGTGTTTGTCGAAGTTCGTTGGCAAGGTCATTCCGCCACTTTCCCCGTCAGGTTTGACGACAAGGCACAACTTCCGTTGCTTCTTGTCGGTCGCAAACCCACAGAAGGAGAATTGATCGAATACTTCTTGTTTGGCACGGAACCGGACGATGGGGATGAGGGAACCGGCTTGCCTGGTGACGGAACAAAACGACCAAAGCCCGATGCCCCAATTGATACCAGCCGAATTCTTGCATACTTCATTCGCCATTTTGTATGGGCGATCCCCGGCATTGAGGCCGAGATTCACCGAGCCGGATACTCCCGCGCGTCGCTTGATGCCGTGTTGAGAGGCCCCACTAGCCCGCTGGAATTGGCGGAACTGGCCTTTGCCAGTCTAAATCGCCCTCCGACCCACAACGCGCCACAGAAGACCCCAACCGCTGTTGGATTCCAATTGACGGAAATCCTTGCCGCTCTGATTCGAGCTAAGGACGATATCCCCGATCCCGAGTTAAAGGCGTGTTTCGATCCCGTCATTTCACGTTGCCGAGAAGTGTTGAACACCCTTATTGCTCAACAGGGGGAACTGCAAGTCCAAGGATTTCGCCTCTATCAAGTAAAAATTCTGGGAGATGCCCAATGAAGCTGTCCCCAGAAATCGACCTCAGCCGTTCATTGCGGCTGGTCTTCGGCAATAAAGGAGAATTTTCCAAGCAAATCGCACAGGACTGTGCGCGGCAATCCGAGACGGCCAGTGCCATCCTTCACCGGTTTTTTGGAGCAAATGAGCGTGAACGGCGGGAGTTGATGATTCTTGCCGATGAAGTGGGCTTGGGGAAGACCTACGTGGGGCTCGCCGTTGCTGTCTCGATGCTGGACGCGATTCGTCATGGCGAGTCACCCGATGGCCTTCCGGCAAATAAGCCCGTGGTGCTAGTTTTGACCCCCACGAATGACGCCTTGTTCAACAAGTGGATGCGTGAAGCGGAGGCGTTCAAGCAAGACTGTGCCCGGCACGAAAATAGTTTGGATTGGCTTCAAATCCGATCCCCGATCGAGAAAAGCAGCAAGTCCGGTAATGTTGTGAACCTCACTGAGCAGATGCGAAAAGCCACGCGTGCCAAACCTTTGCTCATCATTGCCAAGCAGAGTGTGTTCGGCGCGGCTCTCCATGATCGAGACCTGTGGAGACGGCGCAGCTTGGCGGCTGTATTCGGCCACTTTCGGACTCCGGTTGACATCCGCCGATACTGGTGCAGAAAGGGCAAGGTCTTCGACAATTTCGGCATCCCTGAACTGCATGAATTACTCGATCTGCGGAGCTCAGGCCATTTGTGGAATGATCCCATTTCGCCAGACTTGGAAAAATCCTTCGCTTGCGCACTTGGCAACTATCCTCAGATCACGGCTCGCTTGGAAAGCGCTCTGATGAAAACTGATGAAGGGAAACTCACCGACCTTCTCGATGACTTGGCACGGTACGCGCTGGTGACGGACTGGCCGCAGTTCCCGCTTGTCATCATCGACGAGATACACGGATTCAAAAATCAAGTTCAGTCCAGACGCCACTTGGAGGCTTTTGCAAAAGGAAAGATTTGCCGCTTGATGGGCTTGTCGGCCACACCATTTCAACTGCGCCATGACGAACTCTTGAGCTTGCTCAAACTCCGTGGTGTCTTGTCGCTGCCCAAAGAACGCTTCGTCCAACTTGATGAAGCCGAATCAAATTTACGTGCCGCAATGGAAGGTGCTCGTGATTCCGGAGAGACCTTTCGCAGGCGTTGGAAAGGGCTTCAACCTGTCGATCAATGCGTTGTCGCGGAAACGTGGACAGCGGTTATGAGTGCAGCCGAATCGGAACGGCAGCTGTTGGCGGTTCAGATTCGTCCGCCCCGAGTTTCACATGCCATCATTGCCGCGATGGACCTCGAACGACGAAATGCCGCATTGCAGAAGCACCTCCGTCCGTTTGTCATTCGCCATCAGCATCCCCGTGGATATCGAGAACATTTTGTCGGAAATAAGGCAGCGTCCCTCGACGGCAACGGTAGTTCGACCTTCAGTTGGTCGCCCGGCATGGACATTCGCGGGGATGACGAACTTGTCCAATATCTGATGATGCGAGCCGTCGCACTGGCGAAGGATGAAAAAGGGCTGCCCAGTTTGGGGGCGGAGCTGACAGGAAGCTACCGGCATTTGGTTGAGACGGCTGCTGTTTGGAAGAAGCTCGCCCGTGCGAACAATCCACTGCTTCGTGATTACCGGGCCATACTTGAGGAAATGATTGGGAAGCGAACGGACAAGCACGATCCCGATACCGAGCACCGCAAAGTCCAAGCGACGGTCCAGCGGGCACTTGCGTTCTTCAAGCGAGGCCAGAAATCGTTGGTGTTCTGTGTCTACACCAAAACTGCTGAGGCCGTTCGCGATCAGCTTCGAGTGGCAATCGACAATTATCTTGGCGAGATAAGGGACAGCGTTTTTGGCGATGTCTACGCATTCGAGAATTTTCGGAGGCGATTTTTTAATCGCCGCGAGGCTCTCTTTTCGCTGATTCAGGATCACCCGTTACTGGGCACACTTCGTGGTGGCCGCGTCGGTGTACCACCAAACGTTGCGTTGACCGTGGAGAATCTTCGACAAGTTGGACAGTTGCTTGTCGAACAAGGAGAGTATGCGGATTCGGATAAGCCTGACCGACGCCTCATCATGGCGGCGACAGAGCAAGTCGCAGTGAATTGGTGGCGTGAGTTCCCAAATGGGAAAAAGTGGCTGGGAGAAGTTCTTCAGAATTGTCTCGAACTTGAACAGCGAATTGTCGATCCTAGCTGGCTGGAAGCACGCGAACCACTTTCCCGTAGTGAACGAGCCGGTCGCGCCAAACGACCTGCTGATCCCGAAGCAAATGAAGAGATTCGAGACCCGCTCGATGCTGAGGAAGAAGATGCTGAAGCACAAGCAGGGGAAAGCAACGGCACGACGGACGATGCCGTCGAATCGTGGGTTCGTAGGCTTCGTGAAGATGCGATTGGGCAGATCATTGCGCCATATTTCCGACACGGCCTAATTCGAGCCAATGATGGTCTTCAGCCACTACTGGCCGCGCATCACCGGGGCGTACTGGCCGAGCTCGATCTGGAGACCAGAGCCGTCGCTGGGCAGGTGTTCCGCCGCATCTTGATGGCTGACGAATTCTTGATTCGTTATTTAGCTCAAGTCGAGAAGGACAACACCACACGCTGGGCTGGTTATCTTTCGGAACGATACGTAAAACCTCTCGACGGCCATCTAGAGTCACTGCGGGATCGCGTCAACGCCTATTTGGAGACACTTGTTCGCGCTCGCAAGAACCACGCGTTGCTGTCTGGCTACCATGCGGGGGCGGAGAATCGCAACGTCGTCCAGCTTGTAAAGGGCGACACCCAGAATCGAGACCGGTATTTTCTTGGGTTCAACACACCATACCGCCCCGAAATCCTCGTTTCCACTTCGGTTGGACAAGAGGGCATCGACCTCCACCGCGAGTGTCGCCACGTGATCCATCACGATCTGTGCTGGAATCCGGCAACAATTGAGCAACGTACTGGACGAGTTGATCGAATCGGTAGCAAAGTCGAGCGAGAACGAATGGGAGTCCAAGACGATCAGGGGCCGACGCTGGAAATCGCCGTTCCGTACCTTGCGGCAACGTATGATGAGCGCATGTTCGAGGAACTCTACCGACGCGCCCAACTCTTTGAAGTCACCCTTGGCGGGGAGATGCGAGTTGAAGGCCGCATTGATCCTGAGCACATTGCATCAGAACACAAGATTCGCGAAAAACTCGGTATTGGCACCGATGATGAAGACATTGGCGTCGAGTCCGATGATACGTGGGTGGCCGACCTGCCAACCGATATGATTGAACGACTGCGAGTCGATCTGTCTGTCTGGAGGCCGAAATTGCCGAAGTGCCCCTGAGTGAGGCCATTGGACGGCTACGAAGGACTGTTTTGGTGAGCGTGGTGCCAACCATCGGTTCGACCGGAGCGCCCGACGGCATCGCCGTCGGTTTCCTTCCTCACTTCGCTGGTCGGCGCTCGGTCAACCAAGACGTTGAATGGCCGCTTCGGAGCCGACTGAACGGCAGCTTTGGGCACTTATGCAGAGGATCCAGTAATGTATAGATGCTGGTGTCAGGCGACCGTTTGGCGCGTCAATTCTGGCGGCTGGACGTGGGCTGCTTCGGTGAAGTAGACATAATTTCTGTGAAGGATTGAATGGATGACTCCACTACTGGAGATCATCATGAGTTTTATCGCCTCACTTCCTGCCGGGTCCCAAACCTGGCTTCTCAACAGCCCACTGGCACCACATTTGGATGCGTTCGCTGCACACCTGACCGATGGTGGCTACAGCGCGCAGACAACAAGGAACCATTTCTTGGGTGTTGCGCACTTCGCCAGATGGATGACGCAGTGTGCGCTGCCTGTGTCATTGCTGGATGAGCAGTTGCTTCAGCAATTTCTTGCCGTTCACTTGTCACATTGTTCATGTCCGCCACCGGCGGTCAGTGATCCAAGCAAACACCGCAGCTCGCTTGGGCATCTGATGGTCGTTCTTCGCAAATGCGGCGCGGTCGCCGAAGTTTCGCCTGCTGTTGGCCCTATTCCAGACGAACTCCACCGTTTTGACGAATACATGCTCAATGCTCGGGGCACGAGTGAAGGAACACGTCGTGGGTGCTTACGGTGGGTTCAGAGATTGCTGCTATACAAGTTTGCCGGAGAAGAGTTGATGTTTGCCAAGCTGCAACCCGAGGATTTGCGCAAATTTATCGCTATACAGCTTGATCTCCTTGGTAGCGTCTCCAATGCCATGAGCCTGGCATCGGCATTGCGGACCTACTTTCGTTACCGCACCATCTGTGGTGACTCGGTGCACGGATTGTTAGTCTCTAACAAGTGAATTCTTTGCATTTTCTGCGAAGACTTCAAGCGGTTTGAGCCATCGCAGGGATGATGTTGAATCGTGTGATGGAACAAGCTGC
>DNWZ01000772.1 GCA_003506095.1 Planctomycetaceae bacterium
GATCGACCAAAGCGGTCCAAAAGTTTTTGGACGCGGGAATCGAAAACGTCGTCAACGTGGAAGGTGGCACATCGGCTTGGGATGCCGCTGGTTTGCCCGTCAGTCGAGGCAAGAAAGCGATTTCGCTGGACCGTCAAGTTCGCATCGCTGCGGGATCACTCGTGTTCGCTGGCGCTGCGTTGGGCTACTTCGTCCATCCGTACTTCATCGGGTTGTCGGCGTTCGTCGGTGCGGGTCTGGTTTTTGCAGGCATCACGGACACCTGCGGCATGGGGATGATGATTGCCAAGATGCCGTGGAATCGATGTCAAGGCGGTGGATCATGTTCGGCCTAGCGGTCCTGTTCGGCTGCCTGGTCGGTTTTGCATTAGGAATGACCGGCGGCGGTGGCGGCGTATTTGCGGTGCCGCTGTTGGTTTATGGAATGGGCGTTGCACCGCGAGAAGCCGTTGGCATCTCGCTGGCGGCCGTGGGCGGAACCGCGCTGTTGGGCGCTTTGCCTCGATTGTTTCGAGGCGAAGTCGAGATTCGCACCGGGCTGTTGTTCGCGGTCGCAGGCATGATCGGAGCGCCGCTGGGATCGTATCTGGCGACGTTGATCCCCGAGCATTTCCTGCTCGTGTTGTTCGGTTTTTTGATGTTGGTTGTTGCGTGGCGGATGTGGTCCAAGTCGCGAGATCCGAAATTGGCGACCGGTGTGTGCATCACCGAAGGTCAGCCTCAAGCGGATCGATCGGCATGCCAACGCGATCAAGACGGCAAGTTGAAGTTAACGTCCAAATGTGCACGCCTGCTGGTGTTGGTTGGCCTGTTGACCGGCATTCTGTCGGGCATGTTCGGCGTCGGNNTTTCCTAATCAGTATCAGTGGCGTCTCATCCTACCTGTTGGCCGGAAAGGAGCTCTCATGGGAGACAGCGGGAGCTTTTTTGATGGGTGGGTTTGCCGGCATGTGGGGTGGCGGATTAGTCGCCAAGCGTTTGAAGGGGCCAACGCTCCAGAAAGTTTTCTCGGTCGCAGTAGTGTTCGTTGCCATCTTCGTGATCGTGAAATCAGTAATTCTCTAGACAATGATTCGATCCAGAAGGAAACCAGAAAATGTTATTGAAATACTTTTATGACACCGCACTTGCCCATGCATCCTATATGGTCGGATGCCAGCGAGCCAAAGTAGCGGTGGTGGTCGATCCAGGGCGCGACATCCAGCAATACCTCGATGTTGCCGCTAGCGAAGGAGTCAAAGTCGTCGCGGTTGCCGAAACACACATTCACGCAGACTATGTCTCGGGCGCTCGCGAACTGGCCGATCGTGTCGGCGCGAAGTTATATGTTTCCGACGAAGGGACAGCGGATTGGAAGTATCAATACGTAGACCAATATGACCATCAACTGTTAAAGGATGGCGATTCGTTTATGATCGGAAACATCCAGTTTGAAGTGCTGCATACACCGGGCCACACGCCTGAGAGCATTTCGTTCATGGTGACTGACCAAGGCGGCGGCGCGGACAAGCCGATGGGGATCTTTACGGGCGACTTTGTCTTCGTCGGCTCAATCGGTCGTCCCGACTTGTTGGAACAAGCCGCAGGAATCGCCAACACGGCTGAACCGGGCGCGCGTGACCTGTTCAAATCAGCGGAACGTTTCAAACAGTTGCCTGATTACTTGCAGGTTTGGCCTGCGCACGGTGCTGGCAGCGCCTGCGGGAAAGGCTTGGGCGCGATTCCTTCGTCGACGGTAGGTTACGAAAAACTGTTCAATCCTTCGCTGCAATTCAACGACGAAGACGAGTTTGTGCGTTACATCCTTTCGGACCAGCCCGAAGCGCCCAGCTACTTTGCTGTGATGAAACGGGTCAATAAAGTCGGTCCAAGAATCCTTGGTGCCGGACACAAGCACCGATTTTTGCCTCTGTCGCAACTGTCCACCGCGATCCAGTCAGGATCGGTGGTCGACTTGCGTCCATCGGCCCAGTACGCCCAAGGGCATGTTGCCGGCTCGATCAATATTCCCATGGGCATGTTGGCCGCGTGGGCCGGGTGGTTGGTCGATTATGATCGCCCAGCCTATTTGATCAGTTCATCGGAACAGCTCGAAGACGCCGCGAGAATCTTGCATAAGATTGGCGTAGAAGAAATCGCCGGTGCGTTTGACAGCGAGTTGGTCGCATCATCGGGTCAGGCGACTGAAACCTATGCTTCGGGGGCGCCTAGCGATCTGTCTCGATCCATCCAGTCGGGCGACGTGACCTTGGTCGACGTACGATCGGATGTCGAATGGCAAGAAGGGCATATTGAACAAGCGTCCCATCACTTTTTAGGACGATTGCCCAAGACGATGCAAGCATTATCACGCGATGAAAAAATCATCGTCCACTGTCGCAGCGGGGCAAGATCGGCGATCGGGGTGAGCGTCTTACAGGCCGCCGGTTTCAAGCACGTCGTCAACTTGACCGGCGGTTACACAGCTTGGAAAGAAGCCCGACTGCCGAGCGTCAAGCCGGATCAGCAATTGGTCTAGATGAGTGGCAACCCTGACCGCTATCGCTTCTTCGCTGTCGTGGACGGCTTATTCGCCATTTGGCCACCTAGATTGCCACGCGACACGAAGACTTTCGGGTCATCGACAATAAACGTCGTGCTCCATTGTTTACCATTGTCGGCACTGCAAACATTATAGAAGAATGTGCGGAACCGTTCGGCGCGATAGCTGTAAGGAAATTGGCTGGTGATGTAAGCGTCCTCGGTCAAGTCGTCAACGCCCGGAGCGGCGTAGTAATGAACCATTCCGTCAGGCGTGACCGACATGCCCAGGGTCCACCAACCGGTTTGGGTGATTTGAGGTCCCCGGAAATCGCCACCTTTGGAATTGCTGCGGATCCGAAGGTAAGCGAAGTCATGTTCTTTCTTGGACTGGGCTTTCGACTCGAACTCGACAAACATGCCAGGCCAATAGATTTCGTCGCCCTTCTCTTTCCGCTTCATTTTCAACGGGCCGACCTCTTGCTCGATCATTGCGGTCGTTTCGACTGCAAGTCGGAAACCGAAGTGCGGTCCGCTGCGAGGTTCCCATTCGGCAACCGGGGGAAGGTACACGCGAGTCGTTACGCTTGGCACTTCCGACACCGAGATCGTTCGTTTGAGTCGATATTGGACGTTGCAAACGAAGTCGTCTTGATGCATTTTTCCTTCTGGCCGTCCGGGAATACCGGTATCGCGGCTTTTCAACATCAAGGCACCCTCGCTGCCGGGTATGCCACCTGCAGGAGTCGGAACGCGTTTAACGACGTCCGGGTGTCCGCGTTTGACTCCTTCGTACCAGCGTCCGTTGGTCGATTTACCCAGCGGTGCACGCTGGTTGTCGTCGATATCCTCGGTACTTTTGGGATTGTTAGGAATGTAGTTCCAGGTCGGATCTTCGAAATCGTCGGCCACTCCGGCGATTTCGGAACCGCTGCCAGGAACAACGGGACGTTGAGCCTCGCTGGACGAAGCAAAGCTTAGAACGACTGCGGTCGCAATTGCCATTCGAGTGGCGATCGCGTTGATCCAGGAAAATGGTAAAACCATGGTTCCCCTCCTTCAAAGTATCCGAGTCCGACGTAATTGTCGGTAGAATCGACATATTCGTTTGGATCGACACCAACGGAAGTTTATCTTGAGTACGATTAGGAAAATCGGTCGTTTCGCACCTGTCCTCCCGCCTTTTTAACAACGTGGCGCTCGCTGCCGCTTCTGTTCTCTCTTTTCAAAATTCATATGACGCGACTGTTTTTTCAAGGAGAGTTATCGCTGGCAGTCGCCGTGGCACTTTCCGCTGCCGTCGCCGTCGCTGTGGCGTGGTATTACCGCCGCGAAACGCGGGCGCTGCCGCCGCCGCACTCGTGGTTGCTGCCCATTTTGCGAGCCGCCGCCGTTTTTGTCGCGTTGATGATGTTGGCCGAACCGGTCGTCCAACAAAAACGGGAAATCGGCACAATCGGCCGAGTCGATGTGTTTGTCGATGCCAGCGGCAGCATGCTGGCAAACGATCCGATCGCCACGGTTGCAACGGCGTCTGGGGGGGAAACGCCAGTTGCTGCGCCACAAACGACTGCGGCTGCTGACTTATCGGCGGAGGCCGAATCGGCGGTGGCCGTGACGGATGCAACCACCGGGCGCGTGGCCGATACGCGGTTGCAACGGGCGTCAAAGCTGCTGCTAGGGAAATCCGGCCAACCCGGTTGGCTGCAATCAGTCCAAGACACCCACCACGTGTTTTTGCATCTGCTGGTCAACGACGATGCCAAGCTGGTTTGGGATTCACGATCGGACCAGCCGATGCCAAACTCGTTGCGTTTGGAACCGTCGAACGTTGCCAGTCCCATCGAGACTCAGACACCCAGCGACACGTCGCTGCAAACGATCGGAACGCGAACCAATTTAAGTGACCCTGTCGCCGAACGTGTCCTAAGCACGGAGCAATCATCGGGATCTGGGGAATCAGCCGGCGATTCTCTTGCATCGCAAACGCCTGTCGCAGTACCTGGTTCGCCCGGTCAATCGCGACGCGCGGTTCTGCTGTTGACCGATGGCCAGCACAATTCTGGCCAATCACCGCAAGCCGTGGCCCAGCGACTGGGCGATTCCTCGGTACCAGTCTTTGCGATCGGTTTGGGCAGCCAGATCGAACCGCGTGATGTCGCGGTCTTGGGGATCAACGTGCCGCCGATTGTTGCCGCCAACGGTCGTGCTAGCGGTGAAGTAACGATTAAAGATTTGGCTGGCAAAGACGCGTCGGGCCAAGGCCAGCGGGTCAGGGTTCGAATCATGATGGGCGACCAAACGGTTTGGCAACAAACCTTGCAGAGCGAAAATCGGCCGATGCGCCGCGTACCGTTCGATTTCGCGATTGGGCCGCTGGCCGACAAAGTAAAAACGCTCGATTCGGGCTCGATCGAGCGGACCCGTTTGACGTTGCCGCTGACCGTCGCGATCGATCCGATCGATGGCCAATACGACTCGTCCAACAATCGGCTCGACTTTCGCATCGCCGCAAACTTGCGCAAGCGTCGCCTGTTGATCGTCGATTCCCGCAGCCGCTGGGAAACTCGCTACATCCGCAACCTGTTCGACCGCGACCCGACGTGGCAGGTCGATTCCGTCTTCGCGTGGCCGACGATCAGTGGTGGCCAGATTCGACGAAACTTGACCGAAGGAACGTTTCCGGCGGATGCCCAAACGATGGCCAGCTATGACGCAGTGATCTGGGGCGATTGCGGACCCGAAGCGTTCATCGAAGACGATTTAAAGCGGTTGCGAGATTTCGCCAATCAAGGCGGCGCGGTTGTGTTCATCGATGGCGACCGAGACGGTTTGCGGCGATTGGCTCGTTCGACCGCCGGGACGTTGTTGCCGGTGCG
>DNWZ01000779.1:0-13901 GCA_003506095.1 Planctomycetaceae bacterium
AGCGAAGGAACATTGACAGACAATCTCGGTTGCGGAGCGACTCGGTCGATCATTCGCACTAAGGTATTGGACGCGGAGTTCGCATTGCCAGCTAAATCGCTCGCAACACCTGCCGATATCAACACACTCACTTGACCATCCGCAGCAGCGGTGACGGTGAACGAATAACGTCCCGTCGCTACGTCCACTGGTACAAGATTCGAAGCGATGCCGTTGACGACAACAATATCATCCAACGTGAAACCATTGACCTGCGTTCCAAAATTGACTGCGGCGCTAAACGTAGCTGTATTCAAAATCGTCGCACTGGTCGATGAGACCGCTGGAGTGAAAACAACAGCGGGATCGACCGTAATCGTCAGTGCACTGGACGCTTGGCTTGCGTTGCCCGCCAGGTCGTTTGCCGCAGCAGCGACCACCTGCATCTGCACCGCGCCGACCGACGCGGTGATCGTGAACCGGTACAGTCCTGGTGATACGAAGATCGGATCGCTTGCCGTCCCGCCGCTGATGTTAAGACCAGCCTTTGTAAGACCCGCTACCGATTCGTTGAACCGAGCGAAAACATCAAACGTCGTGCGGTTGGTTCTCTCGGGTTCATTGGTGGTCAGTGTAACCGTCGGGCTGGTGCGATCGACCGTGCGAATCAGCGGAACTGTTGCACTGTTGCTATTGCCCGCCAAGTCAGTGACTAAGCCAGCTGGCAACAATACCGTCACCGTCCCATCAGCCGTCGGTGTAATTGTCGCTGCAAAACTTCCAGTGGCTGCATTGACGGTTATAAGATTTGACGCGGTGCCACCGAGTACCGTCAAATCCGACAGTGTAAAGCCAACGACCGGCTCGCCAAAAGAAATCGCCAGCGGAATCGTCGCGGCGTTGGTGAGCGACGGAGCTGTCGATGATAACGTCGCTGTTACGCCGACCGTATCGACGGTGCGACTGAGCGTCGCCGCCGCCAGGTTCTGATTGCCCGCCAAGTCGGCCGCTACACTCCCAGCAACCGCGAATGTGACCGGACCATTGGCCGCCGTCGCCGTTGCCAAATAGCGCCCGCCACCGACGCTGCGGAAATTGCTGAGCGTCGCGCCCGTGGCAACGATATCGACCAGTTCAAATCCAGTGACTTCTTCGGCAAAATCGACCGTCAAATCGAATGTCGTCGAATTAGTTACACCGGTAAACGGAACGCTTAGCACCGGTTGTGGCCGTGCACGATCGATCGTTCGCACCAACGAATTCGAAGCAGCATTCAAGTTCCCTGCCGCATCCGAAACCACGCCAGCAGCAACCAACACCGTCACGTTACCATCCGCACTTGCGGTGACCGTGAACGTGTAACGACCATTCGCTGCATCGGCTTCTACAAAGTTCGATGCGGTACCACCTAGCAATGTTACCTTGTTCGCAGCAAATCCATTGACTTGCTTGCCAAACACTACCGTCACATCAAACGTATTAGCATTGATCAGACTCGTACTGGTCGACGACAGCACCGGAATCAGCGCACTCGTATCGACGGTAATTGAAAGCTTTTCTGAAGCGAGGTTCGTGTTCCCCGCCGCATCAGTCACTGCAGCGGCCTTCACTTGGACTTCAACCAATCCACTGGCACCGCTGATCGTCAGCGCGTAACGTCCACCGCCAAGATCGACCGGATTGCCGATCGTTCCGCCGGTCACCTGGAAATCAGATTGCGTCAAACCCGTGACCACTTCACCAAAGTTCGCGATCACTTCAAAAGTCGTCTTATTCGTTCGTGCTGGCTCAGTCGTTGTCAGCACCGGAACCGCCACCTGACGATCAAAGCTACGGCTCAGCAGGCTTGATGCCAGCGTCAAGTTACCCGCTCGATCGGTCGCCGATCCCGCCGGCACCAACACACTGACCACTCCATCAGAACTTGGCGTCACCACAAACGAGTAACTGCCCGTCGCCCGATTCACTTCGATCAGATTCGACGCAACTCCGTTGATCAACAACAATTCACCAATCGCAAACCCAACCACCTCTTCCCCAAAGTTCGCCGCCACCGTGAACGACGCAGCATTGCTGAGCGCCGGTGCCGTGGTCGTCAGCGTCGGCCGTGGTGATGAAGTATCTACTTGTAAACTAACTTGCGTCGCCGCAACGTTGGGATTGCCAGCTAGATCATTTGCGATGCCTGCGGGCAGGTTGAACGATGCCGATCCATGCGTAGCCGTGACGTTCATCGTGTAACGACCGCCGCCCAGGTGTTGCAATGCACTTAGGCTTGCACCGCTGACAACAACGTCGCCCAGTGCAAACCCGGTCACCTCTTCACCAAACTCAACCGTCAACACAAAGTTCGATTGGTTCGTTAGCGAAGGAACATTGACTGACAACGTTGGTTGCGGAGCAACACGGTCAACGATACGAACTAAGGTGTTGGATGCCGAGTTTGCATTTCGTGATAAATCGTTGGCGATGCCCGCTGGCAACAGCACACTGACTTGACCATCGGCCGTAGCATTAACGGTAAACGCGTATCGCCCCGTCGCCGGATCCATTGTGGTTAGATTCGAAGCAAGCCCGTTGACCACCACGATATCGTCAAGCGTAAAACCGTTGACCTGAGTGCCGAAATTGACGGCGGCGTTGAACGTCGCTGTGTTTAGAATCGTCGCACTGGTCGATGAGACCGTGGGGGTGAAGACAACTGCGGGATCGACCGTAATCGTCAGTGCACTGGATGCTTGGCTTGCGTTGCCCGCCAGATCGTTTGCCGCAGCTGCGACCAGTTGCATCTGCACAGCACCGACCGATGCGGTGATCGTGAACCGGTAGAGCCCAGGTGATACGAAGATCGGATCGCTCGCAGTCCCACCGCTGATGTTAAGACCAGCCCTAGCAAGCCCGGTAACCGGTTCGCTGAACTGAGCGAAAACATCAAACGTGGTGCGGTTCGTTCGTTCGGGCTCATTCGTGGTCAGCGTCACCGTCGGGCTGGTGCGGTCGACCGTGCGAATCAGCGGAACTGTCACACTGTTACCATTGCCCGCCGCATCAGTGACTAAGCCCGCAGGCAACAACACCGTCACCGTCCCATCGGCCGTCGGCGTCACTGTCGCAGTAAAACTTCCAGTGGCTGCATTGACGGTCATAAGATTCGAAGCCGTACCGCCCAACACAGTAAGATCTGACAGCGTGAATCCAACGACTGGTTCGCCAAACGAAATTGCAAGTGGAATCGTCGCGGCGTTAGTAAGCGAAGGGGCTGTCGATGACAAAGTCGCTGTTACGCCGACCGTATCGACGGTGCGACTGAGCGTCGCCGCCGCCAGGTTCTGATTGCCCGCCAAGTCGGCCGCTACACTCCCAGCAACCGCAAACGTAACTGGCCCATTGGCCGCCGTCGCCGTCGCCAAATAACGCCCGCCACCGACGCTGCGGAAATTGCTGAGCGTCGCGCCCGTGGCAACGATGTCGGCTAAGTCAAAACCAGTGACCTGTTCGGCGAAATCGACAGTCAAGTCGAATGTCGACAAGTTGGTTACACCGGTGAACGGAACAGACAGCACCGGTTGCGGTCGCCCGCGATCGATCGTCCGCACCAAAGTATTCGATGCGGCATTCAAGTTCCCCGCCGCATCCGATACCACACCCGCCGCAACCAGCACCGTCACGTTGCCGTCGTTGGTAGCAGTGACTGTAAACGTATAACGACCACTGGCCGCATCTGCGACGACAAAGTTCGATGCAGTACCGCCAAGCAACGTGATGTTGGTGGCAGCAAAATTATTGACCTGCTTGCCAAACACCACCGTCACGTCAAACGTGTTCGTGTTCAGTAGGTTGGTACTAGTCGATGACAACACCGGAATCAACGCAGCCGTATCGACCGTCACCGACAGCTTGGCCGATGCGAGATTAGTATTCCCCGCCGCATCCGTGACCGCACCCGCATTCACTTGCACTTCAACCAGCCCGCTCGCACCGCTGATCGTCAGCGCGTAACGTCCACCGCCAAGATCGACCGGATTACCAAGCGTTCCGCCGGTCACTTGGAAATCGGATTGTGTCAATCCCGTGACCACTTCGCCAAAATTCGCGATCACTTCGAATGTCGTCTTATTCGTTCTTGCCGGTTCAGTCGTCGTCAGCACCGGAATCGCCATCTGGCGATCAAAGCTGCGGCTCAGCAGACTCGATGCCAGCGTCAAGTTACCTGCCCGATCCGTCGCCGATCCCGCTGGCACCAATACGCTGACCACACCGTCAGAACTTGGCGTCACGACAAACGTGTAACTGCCCGTGTCCCGATTCACTTCAGTGAAACCGCTCGCCACTCCGTTGATCAACAACACATCGCTTTGTACAAAACCGACCACCTCCTCACCAAAGTTCGCCGCGACCGTAAACGAAGCAGCATTGCTGCGCGCCGGCGCCGTCGTGGTTAACAACGGCAGTGGTGCCGAAAGATCAACCGTAAGTGCAAGCGTTGTCGCCGCAAGACTCGTGTTGCCCGCCAAGTCGTGCGCTGCCGATGCAGGAATGTTGAATGTCGCCGGGCCACCCGATGAAGTCGCGGTTGCCGTGAAGCGGCCTGCGCCCAGTGACTGTGGACTGCTGAGCGTCGCACCCGTCGTGACGATATCGCTGAGCGTAAAGCCCGTGACTTCTTTGCCGAAGTCGATCGTGATGATGAAGCTCGCTTGATTCGTCAGCGCCGGCACGTTGGCCGACAGCGTCGGTCGAGGCGCAACGCGATCAACCGTTCGCACCAGCGAGTTCGATGCCGCGTTGCTGTTGCCTGCCGTGTCTCGGACCACACCCGCAGCCACCAGCACGGTCACGGAACCGTCACCCGTCGCCGTCACCGTGAACGAATACTTTCCGCTGGCCGCATCGACCGTCGTGATGTTCGATGCGGTGCCGCCCGAAAGCGTGATGTTCGCAGCGGTAAAGCTTGCGACTGCCTTACCAAAATCGACCGCGACGTTGAACGTATCGGTATTCAGCACCGCGCTACTGGTCGAGGACAATACCGGCACAAACGCCGTCGTATCGACCGTCAAATTGATCGTGTTCGAAGCTGCGTTGGCATTGCCCGCCGCATCGGTGACGGCGCTGGCCACGAGCTGAATCTGCACCGGCCCGTTGGTCGCAGTGATCGGGAATCGATAACGACCGGGGCTCAGCAGCACTGGCGCACCAGCCGTACCGCCTTGAATCGTCAAATCGTTCGCCGCCAAGCCCGTGACCGTCTCGCCGAACTCGGCGATCACATCAAATGTCGTCTTGTTGGTCCGCGACGGTTCGGTGGTACTGAGCACCGCCACCGGCGCCGTACGGTCGACCGTTCGCACAAGCGGCGTTGCCGCAGCATTGCCGTTACCGGCCACGTCGGTCACGCTGCCCGCAGGCAACAGCACCGTCACGGTGCCATCGGCCGTCGGCGTGATCGTCGCCGTATAGCTTCCTATCGCCGCATTGACGGTCACCAGATTGGACGCGGTACCATTGAGGACCACGATGTCGTCAAGTGTGAATCCGATCGCGGGTTCTCCAAACGCGATCGTCACCACAAAGCTGGTCACATTGGAAAGCGCCGCTGTCGTCGTGCTCAGCGTGGGCGTGAACCCGACGGTATCGATCGTGCGCGTGACCGAAGTCGCGGCGAGGTTCTGGTTGCCTGCCAAGTCAGTCGCCACATTCGCGGCGACTCCGAACGTCACCGCGCCCTGACCCGCAGCGGTGTAAGCGAAGACAAATTTTCCGCCACCCAGATCGCGGCGGTCGGAAATCGTTCCCTGCGAGGCGGTGAAGTCGCTGAGCGTAAACGTGCCTTCCGACATTGGCTCTTTAAAATCGACTTCAATATCAAACGTCGATTGATTCGTCAGCAGGGGAACACTCGGCGTGATTACTGGCGTTGGCCGCGTGGTATCAGGAACCGGTGTTACTGTGATCGTGAAAGTCGTCACTGCGGAAAGGTCATCGCCACCGTTGACACGTCCGCCGCTGTCGCGGACTTGGACGCTGACCGTCGCAACGCCCGTACGGTCGATCGCCGGAGTGAACGTCAGCGTCCCTGCGTTACTGATATCGGGCAGGACCGCGAAGATGCCCGGCGCATCGACGGTCACGATGTAATCCGACACAGTTTGCGTTGCTTCGTCTGGGCCGCCGCCGGGTGCGAACGAAGTCACAAAGTTATTGATTGTCTGCGGTCCCGCGGTTTGCAACACGTTGCGATTCGGGCTTGCCATCAGCGTGAACGAAGGCGGATCGTTCACCGGTCCGATGATCACCAGAAATGTCTTCGTCGTCGTATCGACGCCGCCGTTGGCACGTCCGCCCGAGTCCTTCAGCGTTACTGTCACCGGCACGCTGCCCGACTTGTTCGGATTGGGTGTGAACGACAGTGTCCCTGCGGCATTAATCGCTGGTTGCACCGTGAAGAACGACGGATCGCTGGCGGTCACGACCAGCGGATCGCGAGTCTGCGAGACTTCATCCGCTCCACCACCGTTCCCCATACCGGTCACGAAGTTCACAATTGTCGTCGCACCATCGGTCTGCCTGGCCGTCGCCTCGGCCAACAAGTTGAACACCGGCGGATCATTCACCGCCAACACCGAAACTGTAAACGAGCGTTCGAAGATGCCATCATCGGCACCACCGAAATCGCCATCAGCTCCTGCATCGATGGCTTGTACCGTCAGTACCGCAATGCCATTCATGTTGGGCATCGGTGTGTAAGAAAACGTCTTATTGCTTCCACCGGTGAATTCGAGCAGGCCCGGTGACGGGATCAATGCCGGGTTATCGCTGGTGACCGTCAATCGCAACGGTTCCAACTCAGCAGGCCGTCCCTTGACGATATTGCTGATCGTAATCGACTGAACCGCCGCATCCTCAAAGATAGGCAGCGGATCAGCGACAAAATCAAACGACGGAGGCAGGATCGCGGGTTTGATGATGAAGTCGAGATTGTTTCGCACGTCCGTTGCAAGGCCCGTCAGTGCCACACGATGGGCACCGTTGACGAGCGTATTGGTCAGCACATGCAGCGTATCGGTACGCTGCGGAATGGTGACGATATCGATCGTCCCTGTGCCATTTGGACCCGACGTATCGTTGTCAAAGTTCCCCACGACCAGGGGCATCCGCTGAGCCAGTGAGAACTGCCCCAGTCCGACGTTCTCCAGCGGCTCGAATTGAACCTCGCCACCGACCACCCCGATGTTCCGGAAGATCGAGATATTGCGATCGCGCAGGTTGCTGGCGATCACATCGATGTCACCGTCGTTGTCGATGTCACCGACCGTCAGATCGAACGCGCCGCTGGCGGTACCCAGAATTGACGTTTGAACGCGCAGCGTTCCATCGGCTTGACCGAGTAGGATCGAGATCGAGTTCGTTGCAAAGTTCGAAACCGCGATATCGGGACGCCCATCCTTATTAAAGTCGCCCACGACCGCATCGGTCGGCGTCGCACCGACGGTGTAATAACCCGGTACCAGCGTCAAACCACCGGCACCATTGCCTCTCAGTAGCGTCACACCACCAAACGGATTCGCCGTCGTGAGCGGACTCGCATGCACCACCGCCACATCCAGCGACGCGTCACCGGTAAAGTTGCCAACCACGATCGATGACGAATTCTTCCCGCCGGTGGCTCTCGCTGGCCCAGCGGTAAACACGCCGCTGCCGTTATTGGTCAGCACCTGCACTGTGTTGGCAGCTTTGTTAACCACGACCAAGTCAGGCTTGACGTCCCCGCCAAATTGGCCCGCAGCGATATCGATCGGTTCATTTCCTACTTTAACATAAGCTATTGAACCAAACCCCTTCTTTGCGGCATCGAAATTACGAAGGATCGTGACGTTCCCAGTAAAATTCGCCGTCAGCGCCACATCTAACTTTGTGTCATTATCAAACTGGCCCACCACCAACGAAGTCGGCCCCGCGCCCGTGGTCCCGAGATCGATATCGATCTCTTCAGGCAGGAAGCCACCCTTCCCATCATTCAGCCGAATGCTCAGCTTGTTTGCTTCGCCTAGCGCCACCGCGACATCCAAGAAGCCATCATTATTAAAATCCCCCGAAGCAATCGCCTGAGGATTTCCAAACGGCGTCACCCCGGCAAACAGCGGTTGCTTCTCAAGCGTAAACTTGCTCCCCAACGGATTGACATGGACCAGCGTCTCATCGAGCACCGTCGTCACCGCCACATTCCGAGCGCTCAACCCACTAAACGAATACCCCCCCTCCCCATCCGTTAAAGTACGCGGTTCACTTGCGTCCCTAATTCCGAAATTAGAGGCGTCGAGATAGACTTCCTTATAACGGATCGGTTCATCTCCTGGTGAAAAAACACCGTCTCGATCGTTATCTATGAAAAGTCGGCCACTCAAGCCTGACGAACTTGATTGTCCCGTTGATTGAATCTGACGTATTGCGAAATCCCGCTCACCAATAGTCCCACCCGCAGGAACGAAGATCTTCCAGGTAAAATCGTCAGAAATCGAGGGTGAAGCTATCTCAAAGCCCACTGGGGGAACTGCTTTCAACGTATACTCTCGATATGTAGCGATCCCAGTAAACGCAAAGGCCCCGGAAGCATCGGTAACGACAGACTGCTCATTGTTATCGAAACTACCATTGCCATTTAAATCAACAAAAACACGAACCGATTGTATCAACGGCTCCCCGCTGTCGTAGATACCATTCGCAACGGCATCTTCGAAAACTTTGCCTCTTATCTCTCCAGCGTTAGCGATTACAGCAATTTCAACATCAAAAAACTCTTCGCCTGCTGAAATGCTTAAACTCAACGAAGGTGGCAAAAATGGATTTGGGGCGATGAAAACATCGACTTCATTGTTATTGTCAGACCCTGCGCCAAGCAACCGGTTTGAAGATGACTCAAATGCCACAAACTTTCCATCAATGCTAAATCGCGGCAACGAGGACTGCCCAGTGAATCCCGCTTCAGTGTCTATTCGCTTTATCGTGCCAGTGCTGAGATCAATTACCTTGATTCCCGGGTCAGATGAGCCGTTCGTAAATGCGACAAATCGTCCGTCACCGCTCATTGAAGGATTAATGCCAAATGCAATCCACTCCATTTTCTGGCTAACGACATCGTAGCGATAAATGCTTAGACCAGATTTCCCAGTAACCAAGTTCGTGGCGTCAGAATGAAACGTGATGTACCTACCGTCTGAGCTTATGCTTCCGTTGCTGCTGTATCCATTCGCGGGGGAATTACTTGCTGTACGTGAAGCAACGCTAATCGCACCCGTTCCAGTGTTAACTAAATAGACATTTTCTCCCATTCCCGAATCCGAAACCACGGCAAGGCTTAATTGACCTCCATCATTAGATAAACTTAGGTTGCGAATAAGCGGATGACCAAATGTCGCAACCTTCCTTGATTGTCCGTCATCGACATCTTGCACAAAAACATCTCTTCCAGAAACATACGCGACAACTCGTCCATCACCACTTATTGCCGGTCTTCTGTATTGCATTGAGGCTTCATTGGCAAGTAAACGAATACCCGCACCTTTTTCGTACAGGAAGACACTGGATAGAGTGCCATTTCTGTCATTCGAGACGAGATTGGATGCTTCAGACTCGAAAACGATTCTGGCTCCGTCCCGACTGACCTGAGGGCCACTGGTCAGCGAAGTGTGACCATTCGACGTGCCGTTGTTTATGCCACGGCTAAGCTGAATAATGCTTGCGTTTCGCCGCTCGTAAAGAAAGACATCAAAAAATGAGTTTCCATCTGTTAAGCTAGGATCCAAATTTGTAGCCAGTGAGGCAAAAACCACAACATTGCCATCATCCGAACTCGATGCAAACGTGCTTCTTCCGTTAGGCTCCACGGAATGAGCTTGTGCTCTAGATAGAATGTCTGCCTGTACTGCAAAGGAGTCTGGCGCTATTGTTGTCAATCTGTAGTTGCCTGGAATGACATCCACAAACTCAAACGCCCCACTCACTTCCTCACTGCCAGTGCTCGTAATTGCAAATCGCTCTGACTCATCAAAAACTCCGTCAAGATCTTCGTCTAAAAAGACAAGAACCCCTGGAATACCTTGGCTTAGTGAACTTGATTCAATAGCGCTCACCGCAGTCAAGGCAACCCTTCCAGCAATTTTCCCCGAAACAGCTTCGGATGCGCCAACATCTGGCACAGACCGAATCTGCCCTAACTGGTCAACGTCCGTAACAGCTAGAGGATTGCCTTGATCTATGGCAGTACTGCCCTTCAACAAGCGATGCACTGCCTGATTGCCCTCTTTCGTTGCTACTAGAGGCCCGATGTAGGAAATCGCATCTTTGACAACCTGATCTTCTGGCTTAAGCGTTTTTTCAAACGGACTTGTTGCGAATAAGTTATAGTTGCTGGATTCAACAAATGGCCCAACTTCAATTGTAGATGTATTTCCGGCAACAATGGAATTCTCCATCGTGACATTACCGCTTATAGCGTAGATTGCGCCAAGATTCTTAACAACAGTGCTATTCTTCACAGCCAGCGGTGAGCCCAATGTGCGGACTGTCGGCGACTCAATAAGACCACTGTTTGGACGAAGCAAAAAGACGTCCGCACGATTGTTTGAATCCCCCTTCACTAGGTCACTCAGTTTGCTTGAAAATGCAACAACACCTCCAGACTCGTCAAGCGAGAACAGCCCGCGATTGACTGAATTGCCAAGCTCGTACTGCGCTGCTGCCTTCGTTTCGCGTATTGCAACATTAAGAACACCCTGGCCAAAGTACGCGATGACTGTTCCATCGTTGCTAATTCGCGGTGGGGTATTCATGTTTCCATTCTGTGCGAACAGTGTATTGTGAGATAAATCGACGTCGTGCAAGTACACATGAGCGCCAGGATTAGCGAAGGTACCTCCCGTATGGAACAAGACCCAATTGCCGTCACCTGAGACTGACGGGTCATGGCTGTCCACGGTGCCCGCTGTAACTCGTTTATAGGCGCTTGCCACTGCGTCTATATCGAAGATATAGATATCAGCGACGCCATTTATGTCACTCGGATCTAGGTGCGGTGCGTCGGGACTTGAGAATACAACTAATCTCCCGTCATTCGAAAACGACAGGGTGTCGTTTTGCGAGGTGGCATCGCCAACTAATCTTGTGGTGTTTAGAAGTCGGTCGTAGATATAAAACCTTCGCAAGTTGCCTGTCGTGCCTGCGACAAGATTATTCGCGGTTGACGAGAACCCAACAAATCTACCGTCCCTGTTGACCGTGGGTAACCAACTTCGTCCGTTAGCTGGAGCCCCGTCAATTCCCTTACTAATTCGATCAAAAGTGCGGGTCTCGATATCGTAAATCAATATCTGTTCAACATTGCTGAATGAATCGCTTGGCTGGTTTGTTGCGAACGAACTGAAAACAATAAATTTCCCATCGCCACTAATTGCTGGGGAGGAACTCGAGCTAAGCCCATTGGTGACATTAAGAGTTCGTTCGTTTTGCGCGTCATAAAGAAATATATCTCTCGAGCTGTTTAGATCTTTGTAGCTTAAGTTGCTCGAAAGGGAAGAGAATGCGGTGTATCGACCGTCCAGGGAGATTGACACATCAAAGCTGTCATTATCACCCGACGTGAATCCGTCACGGAGGCCATTGTACAAAGCCCCCGCTCCCCCAATATTTGACGAAATAGTCGAATTGTCGACACTAATATTGCCGGTTGAATGCGAAGAAACGCCCCCCCCCTTGTTATTGCTTATGGTGCTGCGTGATATGCGTCCGTGCGCAGTTCCGTCGTAGAACAGGCCACCCCCGAAATTCGCTTCATTCGAATCAATGGTTGATTGCAAGATTTCCGCGCTACCGTTCCACACGGCAACGCCGCCCCCGCGGGCGGGAATGCCGGCTAGTGTACTGGTTGCAGTGTTGTTGCTAACAACAGAATCCCGAATGATTAGCTCGCCAACTGACAATATTCCACCACCTCCTTGATCGGCAGGCGATTTGCCACTTGTCACGGCAATTCGGACTAGCTCCAAGCTGCCCGAAGGAAAGACTCTAAATACGCG
Organism: Planctomycetaceae bacterium; assembly: GCA_003506095.1. Classification (GTDB taxonomy): domain Bacteria; phylum Planctomycetota; class Planctomycetia; order Pirellulales; family Pirellulaceae; genus UBA6163. Next base: position 12,051 of record DNWZ01000779.1, read on the forward strand.
GTCCAGAGAATTTCCGCTTATGGCTGTAGTCGCGCTCGTGTCACCGATAATAGTAATCGAGCCAGAAACAATAAAATCACCCGATGCTTCGCTGGACCATCCGCCTGGGTTTATGATTCCCAGGGCATCAATTGCATTATCGAATGTTGATGACGTGTCAATCTCAGGACGAATGTCAATAGTGTAATTGCCGGATTCTAAAATAATTGTGCGGTGAGCTGGCGCTGCTGCGTTTGCAGACAGTATTGCGCTGCGCAAGGTATTGGATCCGAGCGTATCATTATATTGCGAGACGTATAGAATCTGTGGATCGTACAATATTTTAACATTGAAGCTTCCGATCTCACGAGTTTGAACGCTTTTGGAGGAAACGCTTGCTTGAATTTTCCCAGCTTGTGTTGTGATTTGATATCCACCGTAGTCGCGTGCGTCCCAGGTACCGCCAGGTGCGCTGACGAAATAGGTGGCGACTGCCGTAGTGGTTGTTTTCGTGACAGACCCAGGCTTTAGTGTTGCGTTAATTCGCTCACGCGGGCCCCACTGTCTTGTAACGATGATGTCGTCGTCGCCTATGGTGGTGATGTCGATGCCGTCGCGGTGGCTGTACTCGATGGTGAATTCGGTGGTGGTGCCGCCGGAGGTGGTGATGTCTTGTTTGGCGATCAGGCGCGCGGCGGGGGCGAAGACGTCGGCGTTGATGGCGGCGTGGGCGTTTAATCGTCCGTTGGTGGCGACGATGTTGGGTTGGGCGGCGGCGATGGTGGTGCTGAGGATCGCTTGTTTGACTTCGTCGACGGTTGATCCGGGAAGGGCGGACCAGATCAGGGCGGCGGTGCCGGCGACGTGCGGTGCGGCCATGCTGGTACCGTTGGCACTTTGGTAGCCGCCTCCAGGGACCGTGCTGCGGATGCCGACGCCGGGGGCGAGGATGTCGACGCTGGTCTTGCCGAAGTTACTGAAGGTGGCGAGTCGGTCGTTGGCATCGGCCGCTGCAACGGCGATGACGTTGGGGACGTTGTAAGAGGCCGGATAGAACGGGGTGCGATCGTTGTCAACGCCGTTGCCGAGAATGTTGCCGTTGCCGGCGGCAGCGACGAACAGGATGCCTGCGCCGTAAAGCTGTTGGATGGCGGCTTCTAACGATGCTTCATAACCGCCGGGCTGGCCCCAGGAATTGTTTAAGACGCGAACGTTGGCTCCTTCAGTGACTCGGTTGGCACTGTTGATCGTCAATCGTTCGCGCATGTCACGCGCGTAATTGATCGCTCGAATCGCCGCGCCGCTGTCGCCTTGATTGTTGTTGTCCAAGATCCGCAAGCTCATCAGCGACGTTTGCCAGTTGACGCCGACGACGCCAGTGCCGTTGTTGCCGATCGCGCCAATCGTCCCCGCGACGTGTGTGCCGTGCCCCAGTTCATCGGTCGGATTGTTGGATGCAAATGGATCGCCAGCGCCTGCGCGGAAGTTGACGCCAAAGATGTCGTCGAAGAATCCGTTGCCGTCATCGTCGGTGCCGGATGTCCAACGAGCGTCCCTCAACAAGTCGTCGGCATCGATGCGGCCGTTGTTGTTGAGGTCTCGCACGAACTCGGCATTCTGGCCCGTTGCGCGGGGTGTGGCCGTGGTGAGTTCCGCTTGCGTTGCGAGTACGCCAGTTGACGCGACGACGATACGGTCATCCGAATCACGCATCAAATTGTTGAGATCGTAGAACGTGATCAGACCGTCACCGTCGATGTCGACCAGCTTGTTGCCGACGTCGTCCAAAAAATCAGCCGGGATTTCTCCTTGGTTGATCCAGATGTTCAGATACAAGTCAGGATGCTTCGGATCGATGCCCGAGTCGACGAC
>DNWZ01000779.1:14041-14186 GCA_003506095.1 Planctomycetaceae bacterium
CTGATGATCGTGAAGTCGTTGTTGAGGTCGTCTAACATCGCGTCGACTTGGGCGAATCGACGGACGGATTGCGCTGATGTGTCTCGCAACTGCACGATCCATTCGCCAGCAGCCAATGGAATCGGCCCCTTCACTCCGTCGGGCA
>DNWZ01000023.1:0-14274 GCA_003506095.1 Planctomycetaceae bacterium
CGAGCAATTCGGGATGAGTCGGCTTGGCGCCCAGTCGACCAAAATCGGCAGGCGTAGCAACGATCCCGCGTCCCATCAGGTGCAACCAAATGCGATTGGCAAAGACGCGAGCTGTGATCGGGTTCTGCTGGCTGGTGACCCATTTTGCAAAAGCGAGTCGCCGACCGGTTGTTGGCAACGCTTCGTCATTTGCGGGAAACGAAACGAACGATTCTTCGGGACACAGCACAGCCGGAGCCGCCGGCGCGACTTCCTGTTTGGGCTGACGATAATCACCGCGATAGAACAAGTTCGTTGGTGGTACATGGCCAGGCGTTTCGGCCAACACCCGTAAAAACTCTTCGACCGGTTTCTTGGCCCGGATAGCCGCGATCCGATCAGCATCTTTTTTCAAGTCATCGGCGGCAGCTTGGTTGTACTGATAAAGGACTCCGGGAGTGATGTTCACGCTAGGATATTTGGCCAAGAGAGCTTTCTGTTCCTCGGTGCGTTTGTCCGCAGCGGTTTCATAAGCGGNNTCGCAGTTCCTGACGCAGCGGTTCTTCATATTTCATCAGTTCCTTATCGATCGCTTCCGCCATATAACGTTTTTGTTTCTCCTCACGCTCCGCCGCAACCACTTGGGCTTCGGATTCGACTTCAGCCGCCTTGGTGCGATCGGCTGCGGTGTAAAGCGAAACATAACGTTGGGGCGGCGTCTTCCAATTCTTATAGTCCATCGCAGGATCAAACACGGCACGCAGCGCGAAGTAGTCGGTATGAGAAATCGGGTCATAGCGATGGTCGTGACACTGGGCGCAAGCAAAGCTTAAGCTCATCAAAGAACTGCTGACGATTTTCAATGCGTCTGCAACGACCAAATTTCTCGCTTCTTCGGAATTGTCGCCGCTGCCGGTTCCATCGGCGGCCATTCTCATGAAACCGGTCGCGGTCAACAGTTCGATCTGCTGGGGCGTTAAATCACCCTGGATCGGCCCAGCCAATTCGTCACCGGCGAGCTGTTCTTGAATAAATTGGTCCAGCGGCTTGTCGGCATTAAAAGATCGGATCACATAATCGCGGTACTTATAAGCCCAAGGGCGAATTGCATCGGTGGCCGTGCGGCCTTCGGAGTCGGAGTATCCGGCGACGTCCAACCAGTGACGTCCCCAACGTTCTCCATAATGGGGCGAACGCAACAGTTCATCGACTAAGCGTTCGTACGCATCGGGGGCTGGATCGTTTAAGAATTGTGTAATCTGATCTGGCGTTGGAGGCAGTCCGATCAGGTCGAAATAAAGTCGAATCATCAACGATCGCTTGTCGGTGTCGGGCGAGAACGACAATCCTTGGGGCATCGATTGCATCAGCAGCGAATCGATCGCGGTGCGTGGCTGGCCCAATGCGCTGTCGTTAGCCACTGAAGTGGCCGGGGCTTGAACTTCAGGCCGCCGAATCGGCTGGAACGCCCACCACTGGCGGTCTTCGGGCAAGATGGGCAAACCGGGGCCGATCGATTCGGGCTCGGGGCGGGCCGTTTTGGCCCCTTCGGCGATCCATTTTTCCAGCGTCGCAAGTTCCGCTGGCGTCACTTTCGCTTCACCTGGCGGCATTTCACCGCTACGCACCCGCTGGATCAAGAGGCTTGCACCGGGATCGCCCAGCGTGATTGCGGTTCCTGAATCACCGCCGGTGACCATGAATCGGACTAAACGAAGATCGAGATTGCCATCTTTCTCGTCGACCGCGCCGTGGCAATCGAGGCAGTGGGCACGCAGGATTGGTCGGATGTCGCGTTCAAACGTCAGCGAATTGGCGTCATTGGCGGTGGATGGATCAGGTATCGTTTCAGCAGAAATAGCTGCTTGCACCCCAAGAAACGTCATGGTGGTGAGTACCAGTCGGCACATCAAGGCGTTCATGCCTAGGCGAAAAACCATTTCGAAAAACCTGATCGGAGGCGGGAACGATGGTGGGAATCAATCGATTTTGATTCTGTCATCGCGGGCAAAACGGCAGACGGTGCAGCCGTCGAGGGTTGGGCGGGAGGGGTGTTGGCAGCGACCCAATACGCTGCAAACGCTCGTATCCATCGTAGCGTCGCTACTCACTTTGCTCAAGTTTATCGCGATGATGAAGTTATCGCCGCACGAAAACGGGTTGGTAATTCGTTTGGAAGGGGTTGATAAGGCGGCAAACGAAACCCGCAATGTTGACAACGCAGCGAGCACGGCGTGGGGGCTAACGGAGCAATCCACCTCACTGTCGCTTTCACCAATCGGAGCGTCACCCCCCCTAAAAAGTTTTACCACGATATGGCGCGGAAAAGTCCGAGCAACTTGTTGCCTTTTTCAATATTGATCATCGAGACGAAAGCAATTTTGCCTTCGAGGTATCGGCGAAAACTGGGATGATTATCTCGATTTTGCGATTCGGGTCCGTGTCGAATGCAATTGGTAAGGATCGCTTTCAAGCGGTCGTATTCTTGCCGCTGGACATTGAGCCCATGATTGACAACCAAGCCAACAAGTCGCTGACGGGATGCAGCGGGCATGATTCGCGTCTTGCGAAAATTGACTCCAAACCCTTCCTCCATGACAATCGCGCTGACAGATGTGGAAAATCTCTTGGCGATTCGGCGAAACTCATCTCCACCGGAAAATGCCAAATCATCGGCATAGCGCGTGTAATCTGCTCCAACATGTTTGGCCAACCCCTCAAGCCGACAGTCCAGACGGAAAGCCACCAGATTCGCAAGTGCTGGCGACGAAGGCGCGCCCTGAGGCAAATGCCGACACGTATAGAGCGATTCTAAGTATCGCAGTTGACTGGCGCCCTTATGGTTGCGCCAGATCTCAGGTGGCGTTACGGTTGTTGATAGGTGTGCAAGGAGTCTTGAGACGGTTTCGGGAAAACCGAGTGAAGTGTATATCGAGATGATGCGGTTGAGAGTGATCGTGGGGTAGAAATTCCGCAAGTCCATTTTTAAGACGATCGACTTTCCGACATGAGGCCTGGAATAGTCAACAATCGATTCGCCCTGGCGAAAACCACAGCACGATCGATGTGGCGGCACTCGATCTAAAATGCCGTTCAAGACATTGCGCTGGATTGATTTCAGGCGTCGCTTAGGGGCTTCGATCAGACGAATCGATTCACTGGGGATGCGCAGGCGGTTTGCGATGGCATCGAGATCATGAGGGTTGCAAAAATGCAATACGCTGTTTTTTTTGTTGACCAAGTGGTGGTGGTAGTGGCCGGAGTATTTCTTAGTATTTTTGGAATGTAATGATTTTTCATCTGCCAACCAGATAAGATCGGATGTGGCAGCACCTAAGAATTCTGCTAATTCGCCTTCGGTCGTGATCGACGGGATCTGCCAAGCTTCGGCTGAAGGGATCGGTTGCATGACATCGGCTTCTTGCAACCAATCAAAGATCTCGGGTTCATGTTTTTCCAAGGCGCGACAGAGACCGCGGTCGAGTCTTAAAAAGTCGATGAGTTCGGATTGCTTGGGGCGTCGCGACGAGCCGAACTGTTGATCCAAACGCTTGATTAGGGGGCTGATCCAGCGGTATCGCTTGCCGAGAAGTTTGGCGGTGCGAATTGCCATCGCTTCGACTTGCCAATCCCCTCTTAACAGCGTGATGGCGATCGTTCGTATCAAAACGCGATTGGACTGCATCGAAAGATCCGCCGGCGACAGAGTGTCTCAACGAGTCACGTTTAGCGCGAGCTATTTTGCGCGTCGCGCGCAAGGCCGCTCGTGCGATGAAAAGCGAACAATTCATTGCCCTGGGGTATCCCCAGGGAGATCGTGCCAGAACCGATGGGAATGACACAGATCAGCTTGGGACACTCTGCCGCCATACGGAATGACGATGTTATAGAAGAGAAAAGAATCGATGTCGATTCAATGGGCAGATTTTACCTGGGCCAGCTACTGAAGGTCTGGCGATTTTGTTTTTGCGACACGATCGGCGGTTGCTGGGCCGATTGCCAGTCCGATCCAACCGTCCCGCAGTTCGAGTTGCGAGATTGCCAGCCCGGACATCGCCGGATGCTGACCCAGCGATGGCGGAACCAGTGGCAACGGGCGATGTGTCGAAAAGACTTTGTTGAAGATCGCACGGGCCGGCAATCGGTCACGCATCGACATCCCTGGACCACTGATTCGCAAATGGCCATCTCGCACCAAACTTGCCGACATCCCATCCACTTCGCACTTATAAACGGCACGGACCACAAATCGACGCAAGTCGACCGAACCGGGGCTGTACAATCGCATGATCCGAAGCGTGATCCAAACAGAATCGTCTTCGATTTCGACGGTGATCGGCCGCGTCGGGGCGAAGTGAATGATGGTTTCTGCCGATAGTTCGACGTCATCTTCATCCGCTAGAGCGACTTGATCAGGCACCGCAAACCGTGTTCGCAATTCATCGACAAGCGTCTTGACCGATACCGCTTGGCCAGCGGGAAGCGAGGTTTCGAGCGTATTGTTCAACACCGATTGGTGGACTTGAACGCTCAACAAGCTGTCCGACGGCGCACGCGGTCGAGGCGTGAACGCTGCCAATTGCCAGTCTCCGCCGATGCGATAGCGGGCCGTTAATCGGTCTTCGGTCGTTTGCATGTCGACCACCATCGGGCTCAATCCCAGCGATCCCAGCGGTCCGACCAAATGGCGAACCAATTTTGTCGAAGCCGCCTCGATTTGCTCGTTGACGCGATTGTCGACTTCGGTTCCAACACTCTTTCGAATCTGGCCGTTTTGAATCTGCTTGGCGATTGGCGCCAACTGCTGATAACGGCTCTTGGCGATCTCGCGAACCAGTGTCGAAACCAACGGAATCGCATCAAAATCGGTGTCAATTCCGCGAACACGTGTTTGCGACCGAACATCGACGCCCGTGTTGCCGACTTGAGCGTCAAGGCGCGTGATTTCCAGCGGAGTGGCTGATGCGAACTCGGCGTCGGAATGATTGCGAATCGACACCGGGCCGTTGCGGCTAGACGTTTTTGAATGGACATTGCCGCTGGTTTCCAGCTGCAAACGCCAGGAATCCGGGCTGGGCATTAATCGAACTGCGACCTTACTGTCGACAAAACTTTGGCCGCGCACGTCTGACCCCAGTATCCTCTGGCGAACCGGCTGGACTCGTGAATCGACCTCGGGAATCACTCGTTCGATCAGGCCAGACGAGACCGCGACTCGGATGTTTGCGTTGCGATAGTAGGTGTTCAGCGATTTTGCGACCGCCTCGGCATCGGGCGAAGACGCGAAACGCAGCGATTGAGTAACGCGTGCGACGTCGATACCGCCTAAGTCGATCGCGTCGGATTCTTGACGCTCAAGTTGGCCCAACAGCGATGCGTAATCAACCGGCATCACCGCCCATCGCCGGACAGCCGCCGCCAACTGTTCGACACTGTCGCGTTGCAGCCAAGCCCGCTGGGCATCGGTCAAGCCGAACCAATCGATTCGCGACAAAAACCGCTGGGCGATCAACCGTCGCTGGGTTTCGTCAGCTGAATCGTTGGCCGCTGCCATGGCGTCTAGCAGCATGAAAGTTGACCATCCGGTCGGATCGGCGGTCGCTTGCGAGTCGGATTGAATCGACTGAATCATTCGGGCGACTAACTCACGGTCGGCCCACACCGTCTCGGCATCGCCGACCCACGACGCTGCAGACAACGTCGCCTGATGCACCGAGTTCCAGACTGCAACGCGACGACCAAGCGAATGTGCGGCTCGCAAACAAGCGATTTGAGCTTGGCGATCGGCGACTGCTTCGGCCGCTTCGTAACCCGCCTCGGCTAAACGTTCCAGATCGCCAAGTATCGCTGCTGAATCCGTCGACGCGATCGAGGGCAAAGCTCGCAGGCGAGTTAGTTGTGAATCGACCTCGTTGTGCCAAGCGATCAAGTCAGTGGTGACGGTCGATTTCGATGAAAACGCCGTCAAGATCGCGTTGTCGCTCCGGGGACGCGACATTACTGCCACTTGCCGCAGGTCGGCAATCAATTGGGGCATATCGGGCCAACCGCCGCCTAGACCATGACGCGAACGGCTGGCTCGCTGCTTCTCTGTATCCTGTAACCCAAAATCGTCGCCGACGTAACCGCGAGCAATCCCGCGACTGGCCGAATCTCGCTCCACGGATAAATCCCAATGGTCACTCAGTTCGCTTTCGTAAAGCGAGTCGGAGGAATCGGAAGCAGTGTCCGAACCATCGCTGATGATGCCTTGACGGCCGCGTCCCATGCCAATCAGCAAAGCATCGACGCTGCGACCAGCCGACGCCCGCGATCCTGCCAGCGCACCAACGCCTTGGCGCTCGTCAGCGAACCTATCCAAATCCAAGCCGGCCAATTCCTCGCTCGGGTTGAATCTCGGAGCATGCAACTGTGCGGTTGCAGTTCGCCGTTCTGCGTCCGTCATCGAGGGCAACAAACGAGATCGATCGGCGACCGAAGGATGATGCCACGATGCGTCGCGACGAGCCGCAGTTTCACGCAGCGGAGCGAGGTCATCCGATGGCTCGGATTCGACAAAACCACGATTGAATAGACTCCGTGGTGGTCGGCGGTTGGCTATCCGACGGCTTTCGTGCGAACTAGCTGCACCGGATAAGTGACCGCCAGCCATCCCATCAGATCTCGTTTGAAGATCGTTTGTCCTTCCAGCAGGCAAAAAATGGCCGACAATCGGACGAATCCAGGGATCAAACGGGCCGACGCACAGCAACAGCACGATGATCGACGTGCTGGCAATTGCGGGCCAGTAGAGTACCTTCAGGCTTATTCGTCGTCGCATCCTGAAATTAACCATGGGCTGGATGGGAGGAAGCCGAGAATGTCTCAACCGCCTGCTTCAGCATCGGCCCGTTGGCCCGCGTTACCTGACCCACGGCGTGCCAGCCGTTACGACCGGAAATATACCGACGCGTGGTCCCAGTCATCACGGTTTACGCCTGCAAACCAAATATCCCAGACCTCCTAAATTGCGAAAGCCTCCATCCCAAACTGAGCTTCCAGCACAAACCAGCTTTCACGATCAGGAGTCGGCTCTAAAGTTGATGCGGCCGATTCGTTTGTTGGTGATGATTTCGTCAATGGATGGTGGCGGCAGCGAACGCCAAACGCTGCTGTTGCTGAAGCATCTGGATCGACGTCGGTTTGCCCCAGAGCTGTACTTACTGCATCGCACGGGCAGCCTTTTGGACCAAGTGCCTGCGGATGTTCCGATTCATTGCTTTGAGGACGCTCAATCGCGGTCGCGGTCGTCTTCGACAATGTGGAACACGCCGATCACGAAAGTCGTTTCACGCGTAAAACGCTTGCCGTTACCAGGCAAGATCCATCGCCATCAGGTCGCAGACGTCGCTGCGGTGCTGGCTCAGCGGCAGATCGACGTCCTTTATGACCGAACTTTTCACATGACGTTAATCGCTGGCCCAGCGGCATTGGCGGTGGGCGTGCCACGGGTATCGACCATCGTCAGCCCGCCAAGCCGCGCCGTTCCGCTCAATGCCGGACGCTTTCTTTCGATCAAAAAGCGGCGGTTGCGGGATGCTTATCGTCAATCTGAGGCTGTGATCGCTGTCAGCCACCCGACTGCCCGCGATGCCGCAGCGTTTTATCAATTGCCGCGCAGCCGTTTTGTCGTTGTCGCTAATCCAGTCGACAGCGACTTGCTGGACCAATCTGTCGCGACATCGCCTGTGCCAGATCGCGACAATCGATACACGATCGCTTGCGTCGGACGAATCTCAGCCGAAAAAGGGCAAATGGAATTGGTGCAGGCGATGAAAAAGCTTCGCAGCGACCATTCCGATCAACCGTTGCCGCGAATCTGGATGATCGGCGATGGGCCGCTGCGGGCCACGCTGCAACAGACGGTTCGCGATGAAAATCTGGATGGTTCGATCGAGTTTATCGGCCACGTTGCCCAACCCGCACCTTGGATTGCGATTGCCGATGCTGTTTGCATTCCTTCTTACTTCGAAGGTTTCCCCAATGTGATGCTGGAATCGATGGCATTGGGTGTACCGGTGATTGCCAGATCGATCGACGTCGTTCGTTCGCTCGGACGGATCGCAGCCGACCAGACCATTCGCGGACGCACTTACGTTACAACTTTTGAAAGTTCGACGGCCGAAATGGGTTTCGACCTCGCCCGCAAAATCGTTAGAACACGGAAAAACAGTACAGCAACTCGTTCAAAAACGACCTCCGCGCGACGCTTGGCACGCCAAGCACTTTCAATCGCCAGCGGTATGGCCCGAATTGAGCGAATCCTGCTAAAAGCATTTGTGGATCGGTTGGCAGAAAAACAACGTCAATTACCCTGATGAGCATGAAACCCAAAAATTCATTTCCGTTTAAACGCATTTATGTCGCGGGACATCGTGGCATGGTTGGCGGAGCCCTTTGCCGTGCGTTGCGAGGAAAGTCGGACGTCATCACGGCCAGCCGCACGGAACTTGATTTGACCGATCGCGATTCAGTGGACCGATTCTTTGCCAGCGAAAAACCAGATGCGGTGATTTTTGCCGCTGCCAAGGTCGGCGGGATCGTTGCCAACAATACCTATCCTGTGCAGTTTCTGGCTGAAAACGCGATGATGGCGATCAACGCGATCTCATCCGCCTATGAACATTCGGTCAAACGCTTCTTGTTTTTGGGTTCCACTTGCATCTATCCACGCGATTGTCCGCAACCGATGCAGGAAGAATCGCTGCTGACCGGACCGTTGGAGCAGACCAACGAAGCTTATGCGATTGCCAAGATCACAGGACTGAAGCTTTGCCAATACTATCGGCGGCAGTACGGCGCCGAGTACACCAGCGCGATGCCGACCAACCTGTATGGTCCAGGCGACAACTATCATCCGGAAAACAGCCACGTGCTGCCCGCGCTAGTCCGAAGATTCCATGAAGCGACAGTCCAGGACGCAAAGTCAGTTACCATTTGGGGAACCGGCACCGCGCGGCGAGAATTCCTGCACGTTGACGATTTAGCTCAAGGCCTGATTCACTTGCTCGGTTTAAACGGCATGCCAGACTGGTTGAATATCGGCACGGGCAAAGATTTGTCGATCCTTCAACTCGCTCAAACGATTGCCGATGTCGTCGGATTCAAGGGCGAAATTTTGACCGATCCGACGCGTCCCGATGGTACGCCCGTGAAATGCACCAACGTTTCCAGGATTCATGAAACCGGCTGGCATCATCAAATCGAATTGATCGATGGGCTGCGTCAAACCTATCAATGTTTCCTTGAAGAAGTCGAACGTGGCGAATTGCGGTTGGTATAATCGTGACTGATCGTCTACCGAGCAAGCTTCAAACACTTTTTTAATTTCTGATTTCGTCGAAAGTTTAACTGCGAGTTTTGTATTTATGAGTAAGTCAGCACTGATCACGGGCATCACCGGCCAGGACGGCAGTTACCTCGCCGAGCTTTTGATCGAAAAAGGATACACGGTTCATGGTTTGGTGCGTCGCAGCAGTTCGTTTTCGACCGGTCGCATTGATCACCTCTATCAAGACCCGCATCGCCAGCCAAAATTGTTGCTGCACTATGGCGATTTGACTGACGGACAAGCGCTGACCAACCTGGTATTGGAATTGCAGCCTGACGAGATCTATAACCTCGGGGCGCAAAGCCACGTTCGCGTTTCGTTTGATCAGCCGGTTTATACGCTGCAGACCGTGGGCGTTGGTGCGTTGAATGTATTAGAAGCCGCAAGGCTGCTCAATCGGACCAAACCGGTTCGCGTCTACCAAGCCAGCAGCAGCGAAATGTACGGCGACGTGTTAGAAGTTCCGCAACGCGAAACCACTCCCTTTAACCCGCAATCGCCGTACGCCTGTGCTAAGGTTTTCGCGTTTCACCAAACGGTAAACTATCGCCATGGTTATGATATGTTTGCCTGCAACGGCATTCTATTCAATCACGAATCGGAGCGACGCGGGGAAACGTTTGTGACTCGCAAGATCACTCGCGCCGCAGGGCGAATTAAAGCCGGTTTGCAAAGCAAGCTTTATCTCGGCAACATCGACGCCAAACGCGACTGGGGTTATGCGAAAGATTATGTCGACGCGATGTGGCGAATCTTACAACATGACCAGCCAGACGATTTTGTGATCGCGACGGGAAAAACTCAAAGTGTTCGCGAGTTCCTCAGTTTGGTATTTGGCCACCTCGATTTGAACTGGGAAGATTACGTGGAGATTGATCCGCGTTATTTCCGTCCGACCGAAGTCGAATTGCTGTTGGGCGATCCGTCCAAAGCCGCCGAAAAGCTTGGTTGGACAGCCACCACAGACTTAAAACAATTGGCCACAATCATGACCGACCACGACTTGGAATTGGCCCAGCGCGAAGCCCACTCAAAGACGTTCTCCGCAGCAACCTGATAGATGGCCGACGCCATTTGGCGTTCGCAGGATGTTGTGATTTTTTAGATTCTACAAATGGATTTGCCATGAACCTTGGCGACGACGGCGATTCTTTTGCACCACGCATTCCCGACTTGGCGACGGCCGAAGTGATGATGACTGCGGCGCTTGGCCAAATCGATTGGGCTCGGCGATACACGCTCGAACTGCTCGCTGCGACACCGAGGGAATTGTGGTTCGAACGCCCAACTGTGTCCAACTCGCGAACCGGCGAATCGGCAATGCAGTTGCCGACTCACATCGCATGGCAAGTCGGCCACTTGGCCGTCAGCCAATACGGCTTGCTGATGTTCCGCATCCACGGACGCCGTGATGAAGACCTCGACTTAATCCCTTCGCGATTTCGCAAAGCCTACGCACGTGGATCGGACCCCACGGCCACTTCGTCAGGCCAATGTTCGGCCGACGAGCTTTTCGAGCGATTAGAAACGGTCCATCGAAACGCCATTACGGGGTTGACGCAAGGCTTTGACACCGGCGTGTTGCTGCATCCGGTCGACATGCCCTATGCCGTCTATCCGATCAAGCTAGGAGCGATTCTGTTTTGTCCGCTCCACGAACAGATTCACTCGGGCCAGATCGGCTTGATCCGTCGAGCCCTCGGGCTGGCGCCTGTCAGATAAGCTGGTAGTCCCGCCTTTGGGTGGCCAAACGCAACGCCCGGCGCGCATCACCGCACGATCTTTCTTCGCCAGACGTTCCGGTCGCCGGTCGACGACGTTAACTTATGCGTGGTATTGCCATTCACCATGCACACGCGAGTTACGATATGTCGTCTTTGGCCGAAGTCATTTCCGAGTCGATTTACGACCATCCGAAATACTATGATTTGGTTTTCGGTGCGGATTGTGCCGCAGAACTTAAGTTTATCCGGCGCTGTGCAGAACAACACGCCAGCGGCAAGATCAACAAGTTATTTGAACCGGCTTGTGGTACCGGTCGGCTGCTCGTCCACTTGGCCAAACATGGTTACGAAATCGCAGGCATTGATTTGAACGAAAAAGCGATTGATTTCTGCAACAATCGTCTAGAAAAAAAAGGTGTCAAAGGACGCACCTGGGTCGCCGATATGGCTGATTTCAAGACGCCCAAGAAATACGATCTGGCGTTCAACACGATCAACAGTTTTCGCCATCTGTCGACCGAAGCGTCCAGCCTCGGACATTTGCGTTCGATGGGCGATGTGGTTCGTCGCGGCGGGCTTTATCTGCTGGGCATCCATTTGACGCCCACCCAAGCGGCACCGAGCGAGACCGAGTCGTGGTCCGCGCGCCGCGGTCATTTGGCCGTCAACACACACATGTGGACGATCGATAGGAACCGCCGCAAACGGGTCGAGCGATTTGGAATCCGGTTCGATATCCATACGCCCAGTCGAACATGGCGAATCGATGACGTGCTGGTGCTGCGAAGTTACACCATGCCTCAGATGCAGCAATTGATCGACGACAGCGGTTGCTGGGATTGTGTCGAAACCTATGACTTTACCTACGACGCAGACTCACCGATTGTTGTCGACGCTGGCACTGAGGACGTCGTTTACGTCCTGCGCCGCCGCTAGAGTCTGCATCAAAAAGGGGGCTGACCCTTTGGCGGCAAGTCATTTACGTCGTGTTTTTTGATTTGCCGGAGTCGCGTCTGCCTCTTTTCATGCAGCCCCCAATGTCACTTTGGGTAAACTGGGGGGGCTTTTCTGTGAATTCCGACTTTGCTGTCGATGACGATTGTGCGACGCCGATGAACACGGTGAATGGTTGTAGCGGTTGTGTCGATTTTTCGGCATCAGCGGCTCACCGCAGGCGAACTCCAGTCAGGATACGACGCGATGACGATCGGGATGACCGTACGACAAGGCAGAAGTTGGCGATTGCTGGCCGTAGCGGCAACGCTCGGTTTTCTCGGCGACGCGCCGATATCGCGTGCTGCCGACGGGCCTAGTATTTTCAATCGCAAGCCGAGCGGGCCGATCTTTAAAACGCTCGACGCATTTGCTGGCGGAATCGAACTGGTTTTGGAAAAAACGGTGCTCGGCCATTCCAAGCCAAAGCGCGTGTGCGATTCGCAGTCCTGTGATGACGGTTGCGATGCCGTCATGCTGCACGAACTGAATCTGCCGCGAGGAAGTAAGGTCGCGGTTCCCGAAGCTTATCCTTCGGATCCGCCGGAACCACCGATGCATTCAATGCCCGCTGATTCAGCGCCGCCTATGGTGCAAATCGAACCGATGTTTGATCGCCCGTCGCGAAAGCCGTTACCCCAACCGGTGCCCGACGCGACTGAAATGCCAGTGCCGGTGCGAGTACCGAAGACGGAATTGCCGCCTATTTCCAAAATTCAGCCGCCCAACTCGGCTCCGTTAGAACATCCAAGGGTTCCCGTGGATGTTGATACGCCCGGGCTGAAAACATCAAAACCGAGCCTGTCGACGGACGATGGATGGATCGACAACTTCGCTCCGGCCACGCCGAATCCCGATGCCGCGCCACCACGTCGAGCACCGATTCCAGATGGTGAAACGCTGCCAGATCCGTTCCGAGATGATCCGCAAGCGCGTCCAACGCCACAGCGTTTTTTGCCCAAAACTCATCCCGATGGGGTCGCCCGCGACACCCGTGCATCTGGGTTGAAGCCTGTAAAAAACGCAAGATTTGTGCGGCCAGATTGATACGGCAATCGTTCCACTGTCGCCGTTGTTTTGAAACATTAAACGGAACCAATAGCAGCAGCACTTGTTTTTAATTGGTAGAATGAGTGGAAATCGTTCGCCGCAGAAAAAACGGCGTGTCTCGATTTTCCCCCTCCACTTGGTAACCTCAAACGACGGCGGTAAGTCCCATGCGTGAGAAAAACGAAACAATTCAATCACCAAGCTTGTCTTCAGAATGCTGCGCGGTTCCCACCAGTGCGACGCTGGGACGCAGAACGTTTCTACGAGCCAGCGCGGCGACGCTAGCGGCAGCCTCTATCCCTGGCCGCCTGTTCGCCGCACCAACCACTTCCTCGGGTGCAGAGTCCGTTGTCGGCGAACTTTACGCCACGTTGACCGATGACCAGAAAGCTCAGATTTGCCGCGACTTCAGCGACCCACTGCGAAGCCGCGTCGGTGCAAACTGGCACGTCACCAAGCCGCTGATTGACAATAAGTTCTACAGCGATACACAGCGCGGAATGATCGAGAAGATTGTTCGCGAATTGACCAGCAGCGAAGGCTATGATCGGCTTGTCGCCCAGATGGAATACGACGATGGCGGCCTTGGCGGTTACAGCATTGCGATTTTTGGCAAACCCGGCGACGGACAATTCCAATGGATGCTGACTGGTCGTCACTTGACCTTGCGAGCTGATGGCAATTCGCTTGAAAAAACCGCATTCGGCGGTCCGATCGTTTATGGCCACGGGGAAGAATCGAGCGCCAAAGATAACCTGTTCTTCTTTCAAACGCAGAAGGTCAACGAAGTCTTTGCGGCGTTAAATAAAGACCAGGCTGCTGCGGCTCTGTTGCCAAAGGCACCGCCAGAATCAAGCGTTCAACCGCAGGGCAAAAATGGCAATATTCCCGGCGTGAAAGTCGGCGATATGTCGTCCGATCAAAAGGCATTGGTCCAATCGGCCTTGAAAACGATTCTGTCACCTTACCGCGACGAAGACGGCGCCGAATCGATGGCGATTATCGAAGCGGGTGGGGGAATTGACGCGCTGCGGTTTGCATTCTACCAACAGGGCGATCTGGAAAACGACAAGGTTTGGGACATTTGGCGGATCGAAGGTCCGAACACCGTTTGCCATTTCCGTGGTGCACCCCACGTTCACGCTTACATTCACATTG
>DNWZ01000023.1:14385-14586 GCA_003506095.1 Planctomycetaceae bacterium
CCTGTGCGGCCGTCCGCTTAGAAGAAGCGAAGGCGGCCGCGAAGATTCTTGGGGCAACGTTCTATCCGCCGATTTGCCCCGATATGGAAATCGCCTACACCACCGAAATGCTGCGGAAAGTCGCTGCGGTCGTTCGGATGGCGAAACCTTCGATCGTGCTGACCCATTCCCCGGTTGACTATATGGAAGACCACGAGAATG
>DNWZ01000272.1:0-5496 GCA_003506095.1 Planctomycetaceae bacterium
TGCGGGACATCCTGCGAATGGCTCGCCCGACGCCGAAGGATAACGCGCGCCGAGCGATATTCGGTTGGTTGACTGATAAGAGCATCGACAAGTGGGCACCGGCGACGGAAGCCGACTTGCCGGTCGAAGTTCAGTCGCTGATCGCGTACCGCAACTCGGAGAGCGAAGAAGCACAAGCCTTGATTGCCGGTGGACTCGACAACGTCCGATGGGACTTGTTGTCGGATGCTGCCAAGGGACCGATGGTTTGGGCTGCACTGGCTCGCAAGATGGGTCCGCAGGCGTTGCGTATGAACTTGAACACACTGTTGCGACATGGGGTGTTCAGTGTAGATCAGTTGTCCCCAACTGATTCTGCCGACAAGCAGGAACGATTGGGACAATCGTTCTACACTAACTACGTCGCCGACCGGATCGCTGACGAGTCGGAGATCCGACGATCGAAGCAGTTCCCGTACCAGTACTTTGCTGCGTACTTGATCGCGGACTTGGAAGTTCCGCAGAAGATCCGTACTGCACTGCATAAGGCAGCCGAGATCGCTTGTGGAAACGTACCGGAGTTGCCGGGACCGGACTGGAAGTTTGAAATGTGAAGTTCGAAGTTCGAAATGAGCGGAAGCTCTTCAAACTTCGAACTTCTTACTTCAAACTTCATCCGTTCCGTTCGATACAAAGGCTTACGATGCCAAGATCGATCCGAACGATTCGATCCTGAGCATCGCCGAGCGATTGGCAAAGTACGGTGGTGGTGGAACAGATTGTTCGCTGCCGCTGGTAGCTGCCAACCAGAAGCATGCGAATCGCAAGTTCGCCGGCGTGGTTCTCGTTAGCGATAACGAGAGCTGGGTCGGAACGGGACGGCACGGTTCGACCGGTGTGATGACCGCTTGGGAAGCCTTCGTTGCCAACCAGCGTCGGTTGAATGAGCCGCAGAGCGCTAGCTCGCGGTTGGGTTCTTCCCCGAAGCTGATCAACATCGATCTGCAGCCGTACCAGACGGTTCAGGCTTGCGAGCGAGCTGACATCATGAACATCGGTGGCTTCAGTGACGCCGTGTTCAACGTGATCAGCGCGTTCCTGGCCGACAACAACCAGCGATTCGTCGCCGAAGTCGAAGCGATCGAACTGTAAAACGTCGCTGACCGCTCCGTCGGTCAGGTCGATCAAGAACGGTTGGGCTCCGGCCCAACCGTTGTATGCTTAAACGCAACACCCGCGAGTCGCATTTCAGGTTCGCGGTTTCTTTGTCTTATAGGCGGGTTTCTTGTGTAGGCTTAGCGGCAATACGCCAGCCATCTTGCGACGACGCGACATGCAGAGATGCGTTTGGATGAGCATCATCGAATTTCATCCGATTCAGCTAAGACTTCGTCGAGTAATTCGCTTAGTAGAAGTTTATCTGCTGCGTTTCGAATTTCCGTTTGCTGTGGTGGATTGCAGCCACGGAATATACTTCGCAAGTCCCGGCGACTACGCTGGCTTCCTTTGTCGATCCAAATCAGCTTAGAGATTGCGGCGTCAGTGCGGGAGACGACAGGTAGAAATACTCCTTCAAAGAGTTCTAGCCTTTGCGACCGCTGCAGCTCTCCAGGTATCAGCTCCCTAGGGTAGATGTCTAGCTTTAAACTCTCACTTTTATCCAGAAGTTGGAAAAGGTCGCCATTTTCGACAGATTGCCTGACGACACCTTCTGTGAACAGGAAATCGGAAGAAGCCAATCGGTGTACGAAGTCATCCACCCTGTTCCTTGCGACCTCCGGCGATACAACAATGTCAATGTCTTGGGTCAAGCGAGGTTCGCCGTATACGGAACTGATCGAACCGCCAGTCAAGTGAAAAGGAAGATCAATTGATTCCGCGATCGCGACGAACTTTAGGATAGTCCTCTCAAATGCTTCAACGGGAAACATGGGAAAGCTGCTCCCGAATAAGCTTGACCACTTCCGGTTCTCGCTCGTAGAGTTGCAAAGCGACATGCCACTTCACTTCTTCGTCCGACAGACTCGGGTCATTACTCCGAATTCGTCGAGCCATCTGTTGCCGCGTCCACGCAAGCATCGCAGCACTCCGGGAGATTTTCTCCGCAGGTGACATCGCTCCGCATCGCCGCTGGTATTCCTGTTCGACTTCTGTCGCTGTCATGGTCATTTCCACCCTTTTCTTCGCATCTGGAAAGTATAGACCATAACGATTGTTCGTCGAAGTACCAACGCTTCCCTGGACTCAAAGCAATTTGAGATCGTCGAAACGACTGTTAGCGTTCGCAGAAGTCCCCCCAGAATCAACCGGAAATGCGCCGGGGCGGTTGGGCTCCGGCCCAACCGTTCTTTTTGAAACCCAAAACCCGCGTGCCAGCTTTTCGCAAATGAATGCTGGGTACCATCGCTCGCAATCGCGCAGGACGAAGCTTGTTGACGAGATCGACGATGGCTCGCCTTGCACAGCGGTACTAGCGATCATTACACAGTCGCTCCCAAACACGCACCGCCGTATGCTGCTGATTGCGTGGTCGATATACGTCGCCTGTTAACCAGGGTCAGGACGGTTTCGATAGAGGGATCGATCTCAGGTTGCGACTGCGGGGCCATGGCTTGATAAACAACTTGTTTTTGCGGAGGTAATTACACCCAACAATCAGGTATCGATCCTGGACCACTTGCGCCAGAAACTAGGCCTTGTCCGAAAAGGGGGCTGACCTTCTCCGGCGAGTCCATAAAACCAATGAAATCGACTCGCCTCCAAAGGGTCAGCCCCCTTTCCGGATAGGCTCTAATTTGCTTCAAGTCGTAAGTTGTAAGCGTTCATAACCGCAAATCGCAGCTGATTGAACTAGCGATCGCAAGTCGGCCTGAACCAGTAAATCGGTATAACGCACAAGACACGCTCCCGTGGGCAGTGTTATGTACGCAAGATTCGGGCTCCTCTCTCCCCCGAAAACCGGCGAGCTTATGCGAGTCAGTTTTCACGGGAGAAGAGCATGGCGCGAAGGTAGGGCTAGCGGGTTTCGGCGGTCGGCGGCAAAGTCGAACGTCGATCATTCTCGTGGTTTACCTCCCCTTATCTCAACTCCCCCTCCGGGCAGCCAACGGAGATTGTTTAGATAGCAAGACTTTCGCAAACAGTGGCATCTATCAAAACTCTCTTCTCGGCGACTAGCGTTTTAAGATGACCTTCACACGTTTAATAATCGTGTGGCTGGTGAGCAGTCGGCGTGCTATGACTCGGAACAGCGTGTCAAGACTGTCCTCTCGCGAAAGTCCTCCGGCGCCGGTTCCTAGCAGAGGAAAAGCGATTGAAGCGATGTTGAATGTTTCTGCTTGGTAGAAACAGGAGTCGACGATTTCGGCGATGATGTCTCGACTCGGATACTGACTGTCTTGCATTCCGATCGTGATACCGTGAAAAACGTATTTTGCGTTCAAGCCAAAGGCCGGAGTCACCGCGGTTCTCGCGATTCGCACAGGGGCGAACGCCTGGGCGCAATCGCGATAGGCGGGCCCGGCAACTCGCGCTAATTCTGCCGATACGCCTCCGCCCATGCTCAAGTCGGAATCGTCAGAGCTGACCAGGGCGTCACACGACTCGTCTTCGAGTGCTCCGAACTGGAAAGCCAAGCGACGGCCTTGCGGAAAGTCGAGCACCAGATCGTCCGCTTTGTCTGTCGATGTCCCATGCCCTAGAAATCGGTTTCGATGCAGCCGGAAGATCGTTTCGTAGGCGTACAACGTTTCGTCGCTATGGGCCGCCCACGCATCCTGAGCTTTATCGGTAAGCGCGTGAGCAACGTCGCGAAAAGATTGAAAGCGATCCATCGGGTTCTTTGCCATGCAACGTTCAATGCATTGGCTGATGTGAACCGGAATGTCCGTACGCCGGGAAAGCGGTGGCGGGACCGGTTCGGTTTTGTGCTTCATCAGCAGACCGTAAACGCTTTCGGCTTGGAAAGGAGCGATTCCGACCCAGGCGTGAAAGAAAGTCGCGCCGAAGCTGTAGATGTCGGCTCGACTGTCAGCCGCGTGTGCGTTCTCAATCTGCTCAGGGGCGATGTAAGCGGGTGTCCCCAGGAATTGTCCTGTTTGGGTCCATCCCATGTCGCACGGCCCAGAAGCGAGCCCGAAGTCGGTGATTACTGGGTTGCCGGATGAGTTGATGATGATGTTTGACGGTTTGAGATCGCGGTGAACGATGCCATAGCTTTCGATCGTTTGCATCGTTTCGCAAACCGAGTGCATCCATGCCGTGACTTGATTCGCAGCAATACGGCCGCTTGAGTTGCGGATCACGACTGACAGGTCTTCACCTTCAATCAGTTGCATTGCGATCATGGCGCGGCCGTCGGAAAGTTGGTCGTAGTCGTAGACGGCGACCACACCTTCAATGTTCATTTTGGCCATCGTGCGAACTTCCCTCGCTTGTCGAGTCGTGCTCGCGCTAGCGATTCCGAGTTTGAGTGCGACCGGTCGCTGGAGTTTCCGGTCGAAGCCGGCGAGCACAACACCCATGCCGCCCCGGCCGACGACGCGATGGATGTCATAGCGAGCAGAGATTCGCTCGCTATCGGGCGTTAGGATGCGCTGTTGTTCGAAAATGGTGTACGAAGCGGACTGGTCGTCTGGATTAGTCGCGGAAGACATGGAGCGTGTGTCAGGGTGAGGCGAAGGTGAAATCGAACCACGGCCCGGCGGCCCGAGCAATAATTTTTGTATGGCTCTGCCACAGTTTCTAGAGCATTACTTTAGAGGCTAGCGAGCTTGCCCTGATAAGTAGGACTGCGCGATCAATTGGGTGGAATAAGCCGCTGGGGGCGAACGGAACCGGGGTCAGGAATCAAAAATGCGAAGCCCCCTTCGCGCCGCTGCGGCTTTTGGCTTTTGAGCCCCTTTCCGTCGTGGGCATACTATACCGAAAAAAATACACAGACCTGCTAAGTTGCCGCGAAAACTTGGGGCGCAATCAAGGCCGGCGTGACGCGTCTGGTCACCGCGAGAAAGAAAAATCGAAAAAACCAGAAACGTCAGCGAACATCCGATGCCGGCAAACCGCTCCCTATGGCGTCGACACACCGAACGCGAAGCGAAGCCTCGCCTAACGAGCACATATTTCCGATACAATCCACGCCATGAACAAAGACAAGACGCTTGTAACGACAAGCAAGTTTCTGAGCCTGGTCCTTCGGCACCAGCCGGAAATCATTGGAATGACGCTGGACGACGAAGGCTGGCTGGCGATCGACGAACTTATCGTCAACGCGAACCAGCGTGGACATGCCTTAACGCTTCAGCTTCTGCACGAAGTCGTCGCCCGCAATGACAAACAGCGCTTTGCGCTCAGCGACGACGGGTTACGTATTCGCGCAAGCCAAGGCCACTCCGTCGCTGGTGTCGATCTCAAGCTAGAAAGTCAGGTGCCACCCGAAACGCTTTATCATGGCACCGTCGCTGCGTTCATCGAGAGCATTCGTGTTGGCGGGCTTCAAAAGCGATCCCGCAACCACGT
>DNWZ01000272.1:5520-9032 GCA_003506095.1 Planctomycetaceae bacterium
CCTGCGAGTCGCCGCCGCAGTGATGCACCAAGACGGCCATCAATTCTATCAGTCAGCCAATGGCGTCTGGTTAGTCGACTCGGTACCAGTGAAGTTTTTGGCGATTCCGGAGTGCGTTGCCTCGTAAAGTACGGACTCTTCTTCCTTTCGCTGGCAGCCGCCACAGTCGACACCGGTTCGGGAGGATGGAAAAAGACTTGGTCAAATCGGTGTCAGTTGTAGACGAAGCACTCGATTCGCACGAAAACAAAACGCCCCCCAATTGACACAGGCCCTCCCCTCTCTTAGCGTTGAATATTGGCCCGAGTGCCTGCGAATTCAGACTGGCACATTGCCATCGGGCAATGCGTTGTCGTGTGTCGGATGAATCTGAATCGCCTCCTGTCAGGCAGCGCTAACAAACAGCAAGAATGAACGTCACCGAACGCGCGGAGAACTGCTTAAGGTACTGGCCTTTGAATGTAAAACACTGATCAACGTTGCTGTGGAGAAGACGATATGAATATTTTTGACTTGTCACCACTAGAACGCGCCGAAAGCGTTCACACAGACAAGGATACAGTCGACCTGGTTGTAAACGGCGTTACAATCAACTACAGAAAATATTTGAACGGTTTTGAACCAGTCGTTGATGTCGAATTGGACGGTGCTTCTTACTATCGGAACTACAGTCTCAATATGCCAGAAGAATTCGAGGCAGCCAAGACATTCTTCGCTTGTTCGAGGGACGAAGATTTAAGACGACGTGCGGTTACAAAGTTTCCGATTTGCGAAAAGTTACAAACGGTTTTCGCGGGTGCCATAGACCGCTAAGCAATCACAAAATAACGTACCGATATGCAAAGCCTACCGGAATCCGATGCCGCACTTCCGGTTCAAGTATTGGCGGGAGGATTTCGTAATGTCACCAATTCATACAAGTTCTACTGGTTTCTAGCGATACTAGAGCATGTATCAAAGTTCCACACGCCCAAAATTGCAATCAATGATCTAGCTGCGGAAATGGTCGTTCTGGCGTGGTACCCAATCAACTATTTCAACCTTTCTTTCGGTAAACAAGATAAGCTGAGCGACGCGGTAAAATCGCTTCGCACCGAAACAAATACCGAGTCTAATTCGGACAGTGAGCGTATTCGTGCGGCGTTTAAATCGTTAAATCAGTCTTCAAACGCTCACAAAATCGTAACTGAACGAACCCGCTACGTACCGTATCGCTTTGTCCGTCCTTGGTTTGCCGAGGAAACGCGTGGGCTACCAGACCAGCAAATCAACACCCGAATCCAGGAACTCTGTAAACGCGATTTTCATTCCCAATCTCCACCTATGTACCGGTTCGTTGACGATTCCATCGAGATCAACACTCGATGGTTTGAGTACCTTAACAAAAATATTTCCATTTTACGGCATTTTAGCTTTTGGAATTTGGTCGTTTATGTTCAGGCAAACAATCCGAACGTACCGAACGTGCCAGGCAAGCTATTCGCCCCCAGCGAACGCGACCTGAAGGAAGCAAGAGCGTTTTGGAATGTCGCATTCACAGAACTACGCAACATCGCCTGCCCCTATTCGAATTTGCCACTTTCGGTGAACGAGATTTCGCTCGATCACTTCTTACCCTGGAGTTTCACGGCTCACGATCTGCTTTGGAACATTGTGCCGACAACAAAACAGATCAACTCATCAAAAGGTGACCGCCTTCCGAAACTTGATCGCTACTTCCATCCCTACGCACATCTGCAATACCAAGCTTTGCAGTCAGTGATACGCAAAGGCAAAGCCGGACTTGCTGAAGACTTTGTGATGCTTTGGAAGATTGATGATGCAAAGCGATTCCTTGAAATGGATTTACTGACGTTTTCGAAATCGCTTCGGGACGTCGTCTCGCCGCAGTACGAAATCGCGCGGAACATGGGGTTTGTTGCTGATTGGGTTGCGTAGACATTTTTCTTCGCTAAGGAATAAGATGAATATAGAAACAAGTGCTTTTGGCACACTTCCAACGGTTATCTTCCAGCGGCTGGACGTTCGAGACGGAACCCCGACCTCGACCCACGCGATCGTCTTTGAATCTGTCGCGGAGGCAAAAGCAGAAGCAGCAAGAATAGCGACACAAGATCACTTGCGTTTGCTCGCAGCAGATGACGCCGTTGTTCGGCCTCGCAGTAGCCAGCCAGGATTCTAGCCAAAGACTACTTGGCAATGAATGTCTGGAAAAATATCGCACCCGCCATCAACTGCGGATGGGCTCCACACCTAACGATTGGAAGGATCGGTGGCGATATCAATCAGTTTTTGCCGTTGTGCGGATGATCGCGATGAACGCGTTGGAGGTTTTTTTAAAGCAGGATCCTGAGTCATTCGGTCGCGCTGGTCGCTCGAAAGGCCGTACAGTGCATGTATGTGATTTACATTAAACATAAGAAAACTTGTCGCTGCAACGCAAAATGGCATTCCTGAATTGATTGCTTCGTTTAGGCGATCCAAGTCTTCTCTCGATGCTTTTTTCATGATCGTGCCCTGATGTTGGGTAGCGTCCGCGTCTCATTGTACCGCTTTCTACTCCATCAAGTACTCGAATGAACGCCCGACTTTCCTGAAATTGATACCGCCCGAGTCCCTTAAGTGGGCTAATTCGCAAGTGGACAACTTCAGTATTTTTCGTGCAACATCGCTTCTCACCCACTTTGAATCGCAGTCAGGACGCCCCAGGTTGATTGTCGAATCGGTTTCCTTGGATGCAGTATCGATTGTAGCCAGTCGAGGAACAACAAACTTATTCCAGTAGCTCGCCCGTCCGATCAACGACTTATCGACATCGGACAAAGACATCCACGCGATTGAACGCCTGACGCTGGCCTGCACGTCAAAACCTTCGTAATTTTCCGCAACGAAAAGCCACTTGTGGTGATAGATATAAGGATCGGCAAGAGCCGGATGCAGCTTGACGTCGCCGTTCGGATAAACGACAGCGTAATTGCCGGTGGCTGGTTCGTCTGCGGTATCAAAGTCGGGGCAATGAATGAAACTAAAGTTTCCATTGATCTCATTGTGTTTGACCACCGTGTAATCAAATCCGCTCGGCAGCGACTTTTTTGCAAACGTCAACGCGTCGCCCAGGACGTGTTCGTATTGTCGATGGACATAAACTGCACCGCCAATCGATTTTCCGACGCCATATTTCGCGCAGCGCTTCGGCAGGGAAACTTTCGGATCAGTCATTTTTTCAACCGCCTTTACCAGTCGATGTCTGTGATGCTGAAGGCCCATTGTTGCCAATCGCCCCTGCCAGACCGCCTGCGACAAAAAATCTTCGCCGTCGCGCAACAACCCTCGTTTTTGTTCCTGTTTCGTCAGCCGTTCAAAAGCGGCCTTTGACTCGTACTGGGCATCAACCATTTCGTCCTTTCGGTCGAGCAGTGGAGGATTGATGCGGCTGGACGTGTCGTAATACCCGACGCGCAGGGTTCGCAACCACACCTTCGTCGTTTCGGTCGTAATCGGGTGCGGATCGG
>DNWZ01000848.1 GCA_003506095.1 Planctomycetaceae bacterium
ACCCACAGATTCGGCGGAAGAGCCACTATTTTTCAATCTTAATGCTTGGAACCACTTGCGCTGTTGCCCAGGCGCGTTATAGTTCACCCATGCAAGAGATGAATCACAGCAACGAATTGCCGCAAGAAATCGGCATCGCCCAGGAGGTCATCCTGGTGCAATCGAGCACGATCACCAAGCTCGATGGTGAAGTCAAATCACTCAAGCATGAAGTTGAAGAACTACGTGCCGAGTTGCGATTCTTGCGTTCGGGTCAGAAGCGTGAAAAGTTCATCTCCAGCGACTAGGGATTGCTTGAGTTCAAGGACGACGAAGAGCTACAAGCGAACTTGGAAGCCGCCAGGAAGGAAGCGGAAGCCGAGATCGAGCGAATTACTTATACGCGGAAGAAGCAACGCAAAGCGAAGCAATTGGCAGCGGAGAGCTTTCCGGCCGACCTGCCACGCGAAGAAGTCGAGGTCGCGATTCCTGAGCCGTATCAATCGCGTGTTCAGTCCGGCGAGCTGTTCGTCAAGCGTTACGAGTTTACGGAGACACTCAAGACCATTCCCGCGAAACTGGTTGTGTTGCGATACAAGAAGCCGGTGCTTGCTTACTCTCAGTCTCCCGAGCGCGAGCTGAATGTTGAGGAGGAAGGCAACCTTGGCGAACAAGGTCGTTATCATCCATCGGTCGGAGCGCAAGTGGTTCACGGCAAATTCGCGTTGCACTTGCCGCTGTACCGCCAACAAGACATGTTCGCTTCGCTGGGTTGGGTGCCCAGTCGCTCGTCGCTCGATTACCTGACCGATCTGGTCAACGATACGACACAAGGCTTGACGACACTGATGCGGGAACGCCTCTTGGCGGCGCACTGCATCGGCATGGACGATACCCACACGACACTGCTGATGCCCAAAGAGTTGCCGCAGCAAGCGGACAATGCGTTTGACCTCAAGTTGCAGCGTTTGATCGATAAAATGCGGCAAGCGAAAAAGGACAAGAAAGAGAGCTTGGATGCGAAGCTGTGGGGCTACTCCAGTTTCGATGAGCGTTTTCCGTATGACATTTTTGATTTTCGAGTATCGCGTCATCGCGACGGACCGGCGGAGTTTTTACTGAATTACGTCGGCCATGTGATTGGCGATTGTTATTCAGGAAATCAAAGTGTGGTGTTGGCTCCTGGATCAAAAATGATTCGGATGGCTTGCTGGTCGCATGCGCGTCGTCATGTTTATACGCATCAGCATGATGATCCCAGCGTGTCGGTGCTGCCGCTGGCGCTGATGAATGGACTTTATGATATTGAACGTCGCGGAGTGAACTTGATCGCCCAATCGCGGGGCGAGCTTCGTGCGAAGGAATCGGAGGGGTTGCTTGATCGCTTGCAATCTTTTCTGGCTGGCCCTGTGGCAGGCAGCGTGCTGCCAGGGAGCAAGCTTGGCGGGGCGTTGCAGTACTTGCGGAACCACTGGCAGGCGTTGACAGAGTATGTGAAGGATGGTGACCTTCCGATCGACAACAACCAAGTGGAACGGTTGATGAATCGCGTGGCGGTGGGCAGGAAGAACTGGCTGTTCGTTGGCAGCGTGCGAGCTGGCGAGCGGAATGCGAACTTGATGACGCTGGTAGCCAGTGCACAGCGGCAGAATCTGGACCTATCGGCCCATTTAGAAAGTGTGACCACGCACATGCTGCGTGGCACGGCGAAGCCCGAGGAGTTGCTGCCGGAAGTTTGGAAGCAGCATCATCCTGAATCGGTGCGTGCGTACCGGGAGCAGGAGCGACGAGACAAAGCGGATTCGGCAACGTTGCAGGCTGCGCGTCGCCGCGTAGCGAGCAATCCGACCTGAGCCCCCCGCCTCATCAGGTCAACCCCAATGCGACCGCGCGTCTGTGACAGCCCGTGTACGCTCACGCACAGTGTGCGGGCCACGTCTGCGTGATCACCGACGCCGATGTGTTCGTCTGTGACTGGACGCTGCGAGAGGCGATTCGCTTGGCCGACCGAGGTACCAAAATGATCCTGCCGCACAACTCGGTCTGCCGGATGACTCGCGAGCAATCACGCCGGGTGCTGCGATGGAACCCGGCCGATCCGGTCTCGGGCAAGCTCTACCGCCACCGGCGGACGCGAGCTTGCCCCGGTGGGCTGTGGGTCATGCATGCCGGCTTGTTTCAGCGTTACCGCATGGACGATCGGTTCGAGGGTTGGGGCTGCGAGGACACCGAGTTCCTCAGGCGTATCCCCTGGCGACGACTGCCGGGGCCTCTGTTTCACATCTGGCACGCTAAGGCGTCGAAGGAGCGGTTCGCGCGGAATCGGCGGTTGCTGCGAACTGTACGGAGGTAGTAATCCTGTAAGCCGCGACTCGACCAATCGTAGCCGCCGGCATCGGCATCGCACAGGACGAGCGATTGGGGGGAACTCATCCCGCCCAACGCGTTGGCAACAGCGCCGAGAACGTCAAGCTTCAAAACCGACCGAGCCACGCGGCTATCAAGCCCACTTGTCCGCTCGCATCATCGAGGATTTTTTACAAAAAGACCTGAGCTTCGGCTCGTTCCTCGCGAAATCAGATTTTTTTGGTTAGGCCTCGTCTCTCTGCTTCCAGGCCAATGTCTTGCTGACGCTCAACGTCAATGCCGAAGCAAGAAAGAAAACTCCGATCGTCAGCCATGATTTCCACACAAACTTTTGGTCTTGGAGCTCTAACCAGATCATCGCCAGGGATAGCACGGTACCGGCGACAATGCAGATGGTGCAGATCGTGAAACAAATCTTGTTCAGCTTCTGGAAATTCATGGACGCTCCTTGATAAACCTAACGCAGACGGTCACGGGATTGTGCGGGACGGCTTGGATTTGAAGATATTTGGGGCGTGCACAATTCCTGTGCGCCGTGTTATTATTTGCGTTTGTCTGGGTAGGTGTTGAATCGTGGGACCAGTGTTTCAGGAGTGGTGTCGCTGCCTAACCACAGCCAGCCGACCTAAGGCTACCAAGCAGGCTAAAAACAGCACAGCATACCCGACTCGCCAGACATCACTTTAATCTCCTGGTTCTCCGGACGCGACGAATCCGAACGCGCAGTACAACCCCAGCAGAACCAAAATAAGGGACACAACGATCCGGACCGCCTTCGGCAATCGGGGCGCGACCATCACGCAAACGCTCGTAGCAATGAGAAGAATTACGGCGATTGCCAAGGGAACAAACAGTAACGTTGGCATTGGCGTTGTCCTGTGGTTATCGCCCTACGCCCCAACGAAAAGCGATTTATCGTCGCGGAGCGATGAGCGATAAATCGTTGTTGAACTGAGCCGCGGAGCCGCATCCGGGTCAGCTTGGGTTTTGTATTGCTACGCCCACCGAGTGTACCGCCCCGCCGGCTGGGTTGCCAACTTTTCCTGGCATCAGGAGCAACCCGTTTTGCCCGTCGAAGGCATTCGGACTCCCGTTTCGTACCACGAAACCCGGTCGGTTCCTTGCGAAATGCGAATTCGAGCAGCGACGGCGCGGACCGATAGCAAGATCCAGAAAGGCCGCGCGGTACAAAAATGTCGCTACACGGAAACGGCGTGAAATTCGGGCCCGGTTGTCACTGGTGGAACCCTGGGTGTCGCCGCTTTGAAAAATTTCGGAGTCGCCTATGGCGCGGCGGCGACGTTGAATTGAAGTTCGGCGCAGCAGCGAACTGAGATGCAGACTGCGTTTTCAGCGCCTGTTGATCACGCCGCCGCCCGATACGACTTCAGGTGCCCGCCGAGCTCGCTGTCGCACACGATCTTTTGCTTCTTCAAATCAACGACCGGCGGATCATCGCTGTCCCGCACCGGCGGCAAGTTACCCCGGGCCGAATGGCACCGACGATGATTGTACCAGTCCGCCGCGCGGCGAAGGATGTGATCCAGGTGCCGTTCGCTGACCACGCAAAAACCGTTCAGCACCTCGTGCTTGAGCGTCTGAATCACCCGCTCGATGTGCGCTTGCAGGTTTGGTGACTCGGGCACGTTCCGCTTGACCTTGCAGGTCGGTGTCGTGAACACGTCGTCAAACGTCTTCGGGTACTTCTTGTCGTTGTCACGCATCACCATCTTGAGCGGCAGATTGTGCTCGTCCACGTGCATCGCGAAATTCCTGGCCTGCTGGCTGGTCCAGTCCGCCGTCGGATGCGCCGTGCAGGGCGAAACCCAAATTCGCCGGGTGCCGATGTGGATGAAGACCAGGAAATAGAGGTCGACCAACCCCTTGGTCGTCCATTTCTTTTTGCTGGCGAAGTCGCACTGCCAAAGCGTCTCGGCATGACGCGACATGAACTTGTTCCAGGTGTCCGGGTCGGAGTGCGGATCATGGCCCAGCCCTGCGGCCAGCAGGACGTTCTTGACCGTCTGCCGAGAAACGTTGTGCCCGAGCCTTTTTACGGCCTGGCGAATTTTGGTGTATCCCCATCCCGTCTCAGTTCTGATCCGGATAATTAGCTCCGGGATCCCTTCGCCCGTCTTGGGCCGGCCAGGTTTTTTGGCCGGTTCCTCTGGTTTTGACTTGGCCTGCCCTGCCCCGTCCTCCATCTCCCGGACCCAGCGGCGGAAGGTGGAGTAGCTGACGATCGAGAGGACCTCCTTGATCCTGGCTCCCAGCTTCTTGCCGTGGCGGAGCAGTTTTCGCTTTTCTTGGTGGTTGAGCTGGAGGCG
>DNWZ01000566.1 GCA_003506095.1 Planctomycetaceae bacterium
CGTGTCGGTTCGTCCAGCAACATCACTTTGGGTGGATTGATCAACCATTTCGCGATCGCGATCTTTTGCTGATTGCCACCGGACAACGAAGCGACGGCGATCTTGGGCGAAGCGGCTTTGATGCCCAGCGATTGAATCTGCTCCCCGGTTCTTGCCGCTTCCCACTGAGGATCGATCCGAGGCGCTGACGGGGCATGCGGCAGCGAGACGATCGTCATGTTTTGTGTCACCGACGATTGAAGGTGCAATCCGGTTGCCTTGCGGTCTTCGGTGACCAGTGCCAAACCCGATGCGATCGCGGCGCGAAGATTTCCTGGCAACAGCAATTCGCCATCGATTCGGATTGAACCATCGACAGGTCGACGAACGCCAAAGATCGTCTCCAGCAATTCGGTTCGCCCAGCACCGATCAGCCCGGCGATGACCACCATTTCGCCGCCATGCACCTGCAGATTCACCGTCGTATCGGTCGCTTCGACGCGTAGGTCGCTCACTTCCAGACGCACCGGCCCGCGTTCGGCTGATGATGGAGGCATCAGCGATTGAGGGTCGCGGCCGACCATGGCACGCACCATCACGTCGTGGCTGATCTGCTGACGATCGATTGAGCCGACGCCGCGACCATCACGCAGCACTTCCACGCGATCGGCCAAACGCGTCACTTCGGCCAAACGATGCGAAATGTAAATGATGCTGGTTCCAGCGGCTCGCAACGTATCAACCAACTCGAACAGCCGCTCGGTTTCGCGGCTGGACAAACTGCTGGTTGGTTCGTCCATGATCAAGACTTGTGCCCCGGTCGAAACGGCTTTGGCGATCTCGACCAATTGTTTTTCGGCGATCGACAAACGGCCCAGCGAATCGGCAGGGTTCACATCCAAGCCGACTTGGGCAAGATAGCCCGCCGCGTCGAGAATCAATTTTCGACGCTGGACGAATCCGAACCGCTGCGGCTCGCGGCCCAGAAACAAGTTTTCGGCGATCGATAAGTTGTCGACTAGGTTCAATTCTTGGTGAATCAGCGAAATCCCTTGTTGGATCGCATCGCCGGTGCGTCCAAAGGAAACGGGATTGCCAAGCCACCGGATCGTACCTTCGTCAGGCTGAATGACGCCCGAGAGGATTTTCATCAGCGTGCTTTTGCCCGCGCCGTTTTCGCCGATCACAGCCAGCACTTCGCCGCGAGTGATTGCGAGACTAACGTCGCGAAGGGCATACACACCGGCAAATTGCTTTGACAGATTTTGTGCGGCTAGCAGCGCAGGGGATTCGGTGTTGGGTGCGGTCACGGTCATGCGGAAAAATGGACGATGGATGGAGGAGATGCGGGTGAGCGAATAGCGGCACGGAAGGCCAAACTATCGTAACCGATCGATCGACCGTCTTGACCGGCAAAATCGACCCGAGCGACGACGAGATCGATTGCGTACCGTC
The DNA here is from genome assembly GCA_003506095.1 of Planctomycetaceae bacterium. Classification (GTDB taxonomy): domain Bacteria; phylum Planctomycetota; class Planctomycetia; order Pirellulales; family Pirellulaceae; genus UBA6163. The sequence continues at coordinate 1,435 of DNWZ01000566.1, forward strand.
GAATCGACTCAAGTGAATCTACAGGTTGTGGTCGATGATCGTTTTAACAGTAATCACGGCGAGGCGAGAAAAGGATTTTCAAAGTGAGTGTCGAGTTGTTCGCACCGCGAAACCGCAACGCGTCTCAATCCGCTTCGATGGCCGGTAATGTGGTCGGCTGGGCGGGGCAATTGCTCGGCGATGCGGCGTCGCAACTTTGCCAACCCCTAGCGCGAATCAACCAGTCGATTGCAACCGTAGTGGCGAACGATTTAGGTCAACTGACGGGCGATCAACTGGTATCGTTGCGAGATGCGATGGCCGCTTGTGAGCAAATGGATGTGATTGTTGTCGGGCTGCGTCGTCTGAACCGTCGCCAAGAGCACAGCAATGTTCGTCGATGTTGGTTTGAATTGCCGTTGCTGAAGACCGAAGCCGAGCGATTGATCGGCAGTCAATTGCCGCATCGCCGCGACGCGATCCGTTGGCACGGATTCGATGCTGGTCGACGTCTTTACGGTGATGCGTCGATCGTCGGCCGGTTGCTGGTCGGGTTGATCAGTTCGGCAATGCGGCATGCGGGTTCACCACTGGTTGGTGGCAAAGCGATTCTGGTCCGAGCCAAATCGTTGAGTGATCGCCAGTTGTTGAGGCTGTCGGTCAGCGTCGAAGATGGTTGTTTCTTTGGCGGAACCGGTGGCGCGCAAACGGCTAACATCGTCAACGAAAAAGAAGACTGGGTTGAATTGGCCATCTGGCGATCGCTTGCCGCTGCACTGTTCACGCATCCGGAAATCGTCATGCGTCCCAATGGCGGATGGGAAATCATCTTGGATCTGCCGATCGATTCACCCACAAGCGTCGCGAATCAGTGGGCCAAATGGCGAACGGCTCAACATGCTTCGTCGCGTTCGTCCACAGTGTCGCATTGCGTAACGATGCATACGTTCGCCAGCGATTCCCACTGCGAAACAGACCGACCGGGTGACAACGTCAATCGGATGTTGCGTGGGTTGATGTCGGCGAACGTAGGCCCTGGTCCGATGCATCCTTCGCAATCTGCGATTTTTACGGTGGTCGCGGGTGCGGCTGTCGCGCCCGATGCGATCGAAGCATTCAATCGCAAGCTGGAAAGCGACTTGGGGATGTATGATCTTGTGTACCGGATTTCTTCGCGGCGGTGGCTGATCGTATGGGATGTTGACGCTGCGCAGGCGCGAACACGGATCGAAACACTCGCTTCAAAGAATCTTGATTCGACCAGCCCGATTCGATTGCAATGGTCAGCAATCGGTGTTTTGCCGATTCGCGATGGTCAAACCGCACGCATCCTTTCGGACCGCATCGCCCGAGAGTTGCTCAGCGATACGGAAACCGGAAATCTCGCGGTGGACCAGACCGCCGATGCGATCGATTTTCGTCCATCGACCGTGCCGAGCGATCGGTTAATGGCTGAGATGCGGCATTTGGCAGCCCGAGTGCGTACGCAGAACGAGCACCTGATCGGCCAAGCCCGCCAGCTCCGCCCGGCGATGCGCGAAAACCGTTAATGCGTTCCGATTGCTCATCCCATGCCTTGGGTTAGGTAGTGTATTCAGAATTGAAACGGACATACTCGACCGTGATGTCGCTGGCCCAGCGGATTGCGGCGCCCGGTCCATCGCCGACGATCAATTCCATCACGACGGTCGGCGAATCCTTGATTAGACGGCTGGTGGTTGCGGCATCAAACGGCACCGGAGCGCCGTTCTTATATAAGGGAACGCCCAACATGATCAGCGACGTCATTTCCGGGCGGATCGGCCGTCCGGCGTAACCGGCGGCCGATACGATTCGTCCCCAATTCGGGTCGCCACCGGTGATCGCTGTCTTGACCAGCGGGCTTTCGCCTATGATTCGAGCGATATGATTGGCGTCGTCATCCGAAGCCGCGCCACTGACACGAATCTCCATCACATGCGTCGCCCCTTCACCATCAGCGACCAATTGTTTTGCTAGATCAATACATGTGTTGCAAAGGAAATTACGAAATTGTTGCAGCGATGGTCCGGCCAGTGGTGTACCGGTGCCGCTGGACAGCAACACCAACGAGTCGTTCGTGCTGGTGTGGCCATCGA
>DNWZ01000706.1 GCA_003506095.1 Planctomycetaceae bacterium
CGACACCAATGACTCGCTTGGTGGCAATGTAGACCTTGACCATCTGCAAAACGCCGGTACGCAATTCGTCGCCGCGTTTCATGCTGTTCAACTTGCGATCACGCAAATCGATCGCACGCTCCACGTTTTCCCACTGCTGGCGATAAACCGTCTCGACCGCTTTCTTTTGATCGGCGCCCTTGATCTGGTCGAGAATGTGATCCAGACGGAAACTGCCGGCTCGCTCGGCGACAAACTTCGGATCCTGGCCATCGGCCAGAGGGTTGCCTTCGATGTCCTTCAGCTTCTGGCCAGCGGCGGTTTCCATGTCGCGGACGAACGACTCGAACGTGCTAGCAATCTCGGCGTTGCCTTCATTCTCAGCAACCTTCAACTCTTTCTCAAAAGCCTTTCGCTCGTCTTCGCCAAGGCTCATCCGACGCGAAAACTTCTGCGTATCGATCACGATGCCTTCGATACCCGACGGGACTTCCAGCGAATCGTTCTTCACGTCTTCACCGGCACGACCGAAAATCGCGTGCAACAACTTTTCTTCTGGCGTCAACTCAGTCTTACTCTTAGGACTGACCTTCCCGACTAGCACGTCGCCAGGGCGAACATACGTACCGACCTGAACAATCCCCGTTTCATCCAAGGAAGCTAACGCTTTTTCCGAAACGTTTGGAATGTCTCGAGTGAACTCTTCGCGTCCCAGTTTCGTCTCGCGAATCTCGACTTCAAAGTCCTCGATGTGGATCGACGTGTAGGTGTCGTTCCGGACCAATTCCTCACTGATGATGATCGCATCTTCGTAATTGAAACCGTCGAACGACATAAAGCCGACCAGAACGTTTCGCCCCAGAGCGAGTTCGCCATTTTTTGTCGCAGCGCCGTCACAGATGATTTGGCCCTTTTCAACCTTATCACCGATCTTGACGATGGGCTTTTGGTTTTGACAGGTCCGCTCATTCAAGCCGTGGTACTTTTTCAAGTCATAGTGGTCACTGCCGATTTCGATTCGAGTCGCATCGACGTAGGTAACCTTGCCGGCACGACGAGCGCGAACAACCATCGCACTGTTACGGGCCACTTCGGTTTCCATCCCCGTCGCCACAATCGGAGGTTCGGCAACCAACAAAGGCACCGCTTGCCGTTGCATGNNTGTAGGAAACTTGATTCGGATTGACAATCAAGAAGTCGCTACGGTGTCGAGCGATCATGTTCGGCCCGGCGACCAAAGCACCATCTCGAACTTCGGTGTCAGCCGGTGCAACGTAAGATTCGTCTTCCTCATCAGCACGCAATACAACAACTTGGTCAGTTACCTTACCGTCCTTGATAATCCGATACGGCGTTACCAAGAAACCATAAGAATCAACGCCCGCATAAATCGCAAGCGAACTGATCAAACCAATGTTCGTACCTTCCGGCGTCTCGATCGGACAAATTCGACCATAGTGCGAAATATGAACGTCGCGGACTTCAAATCCCGCTCGCTTGCGGTTCAAACCACCAGGTCCCAACGCCGATAAACGACGCTCGTGTGCCAACTGGCTCAGCGGGTTCGTCTGGTCAACGACCTGCGAAAGCTCGCCACGACCAAAGAAATAATCGATCGCCGCCGAAACACTCTTGGGGTTAATCAAAGAGCGTGGCGTCATATCTTCAACGTCCTTCAAGCTCATCCGTTCTTGAACGGTTCGACGAAGCTTGAGGAAACCCTTGCGCAACTCTTCTGCGGCCAACTCGTCGATCGTTCGCAGACGACGATTGCCCAGATGGTCGATATCGTCCTCTTCTGCACCCGGATCCTGATCCAACAACGCAATCACATACTTGATCGACGCGATCATGTCTTCATGACGCAACGTCATGATCGACTCATCGATCTGCTGGCCGAGCTTTCTATTCAGGCGGAAACGACCGACACGACCGAGCCGATACCGATTGGCATCGTAAAACTTCTCGTTAAACAGCGTTCGAGCTTTCTCCAACTGAGGCGGATTGCCTGGACGCAACCGCTGGTAGATCCTCAACAACGCCTCTTCATGGCTGCTCGTGTTGTCATCAGCCAGAGCATTGAAAATAAGCGGACTCTTGGGCGTTTCGATCACACTGACCGACTTAACGCCCGAGGCGCAAATCTGCTCAGCTGCATCCTTGCCGATTCGCTGGCCGGCCTCAATCAAAATCTCTCCGGCACGATCACTGGACGATGGGTAGACGACATCATCGATCGAAATCTTACCCTCCAACGACCCAGCAGACTTGGCACCAGCGATCTTGACCACTTGTGAGTCATAGAACGCGGCCAAAAGATCGGAGTCATTGGACAACCTTGGGTCCATCGCACGCAGCAAGGTCATGGCACTAAACTTGCCACTCTGGTCAATCTTGACCGTCAACGAATCCTTCTTCGTAACGTTTACCTCGATCCAACTGCCTCGTTCCGGAATGATCCTGCAACTTGGCAACTTGCGATCGGTGGTCCCCTCCTGCTCGAAAACGAAATCCACGCCAGGACTGCGGTGCAGTTGCGACACCACAACTCGCTCAGCCCCATTAATGATGAACTCGCCACCACCCATCATGATCGGCAAGTCACCCAGATAGACCTCTTCCTCAACAGGTTGCTCGCGATTCAAACGCAACCAAATCCGCAGCGGACGACCATAGGTCAAACGCAACTGCCGGCATTCAGTCGCGGTAAATCGCGGCTTACCCAACTCATATCGCAGATACTCCAGCGACGCAGTCCCATCGTAGCTCTCGACCGGGAAAATCTCTCGCAACACGGCCTCCAAGCCCTGATCCTCGCGCTTATCGGGCGCAAGCTCCTCTTGCAAAAACGCTGCATACGATCTTGTCTGCAGTTCGGTCAGATCCGGCAAAGTGAAAGCATCTTGCTCGGAGCCATAGCGGCGGA
>DNWZ01000392.1 GCA_003506095.1 Planctomycetaceae bacterium
TAAATCATTCGCCAAATCTCTCCTTGAGGCTGATGTCAAACAGATCGTCTGGCCAGTAATCGGTTAAGTTGCCGTATGTATCGAGTTCGATCTTTTTGGCGATGCTGTTACCGTCTTCTTTGCTGATGTGATAGATCGCGACGTGATCGCACAGCAACCGTGGACCGTTGTTGACAATCTCCTTGGTTGTTTCCCGGATTCGCCGCATCAACCGCAGCAGCAATGCTTCGCTGTGCGTTTCGACAATAAATTGTCGTCGATCCTCTGGATCCGACCCTGCCTCGATGCCGGTCGCGAGCAAATCGCCCAAAACAGCTTGCAGGCGAACATGGATGTGCAACTCAGGTTGTTCGAGCAAGATGCAAGCTGGCTGCGGCCCACGTGCGGCAACAATGATTGGCAGCACCTGTGAAAAACCGACGCCGACGTCGGTGCTATTCAGGCGATAACCGTCAGGCGACTTGATAATCACTTGATCGGTGTCGCTCATGTCAGAAACGATCTGCCGAAGTTCCTCAGCCTGCGACGTGCTAAGGTACTTGATCGCCTCGGCGAATTGCAATCGCAAGTCGCTGGTTGACGAAACCGTACAGTCAAACCCGAAAAGCTTTTTGTTTGTGATCCAATGATTGACCGCATCGAGTAATTCGGGCTTCGACTCCAAATAATCCCATCCACCAAGTCCATCAGACCAGCAGCGAAGTTCTGACTTTGACGTGCGTTTTGCGTACGGCCTATAGTGGCTACGAAGAGGACCGATGTATTGTATCTGGCGGAGTTGATCTGAAATGGTGGACAGCCCACTAATTAAAAATGCTGCGGCATAAAGACCAATCGCGTTTAAGTCTTTTGTGTCATCTTTTGTGAGCTTCCGAGAGAAAATATATTCATTTACCTCGATTGCTTCGTGCTCCGAGCCAGCAATCTCATCGCCTGATTTCGTCTTTTTCGACTCAATTACGTCTGAGTTGCGTTCCCACATTAGACAGTCATACAAAATTGTAAAATCAGGATTAGCAAGTATAGTGGGAATTGAAATGCCGTCGCTTATCGATGCGGTATAGCCCAAGTCGTTGCCGGAAGCTATTTCACGCAATCTATCAAGCCAACCTGCGTCCGTCAGGACATCGTCGCTATCAACTGGCGAGGCTTGGCTTGACCCAATGTCGCTGGTTTCGCCTGCATTGCAACCAACAGCAGTCTCGCTAGAGTCGTTCTCGATAAGCGACATGCCTATCTCATTTTCCAACTTCGCTAAAGATTCAATATCAATTGCTAAATCATCAAGCATATCCCACTTTTTTCCATACCCTTTGTTGATTGATTTGCAAGCGTTGATAACCGAAACAGGTAACATTGGATGCGATGTGTTTATCGTTACTTGATACCGTGGCACTTTGTATTGCTTGGATTGGCCAGCAGAATCTAACTTTGATCGGTCCTGTTCTTCATCTGGAAAGTATGCGTGAAAAGATACTACGGATTGTTTTTCATACGCTACACGAAGTTTCTGTATGAAAATCTGCTCCGCGATACTTTCCTTTTTTGCAATTGAAACAAAAATTGCAACTTGGGAGAAACGTTTTCCGGTTGAGTTTATGGGAAGCAACAGCGTGCTTGGATCCATATCACTGCCGTCGCGATGTTCGTCGATTTCGTTTAACCAATATCGAACATCTTCCCGGAGTCGCCATCCGATCAAATCCAGCAATTTTTTCGAGTTAATAAACTCGACTTCTTTGAACGGCGTGTCTGGTTCATCGGGGCCAGCCCATAACTGCAGATCGATTTTAGTAGTGATTCCAATTGTTACCGTGCCATTCGGTTCGCGTTTGTTCACAAACCGATCAAACCCGCGCAGGTCGACGAAGTCACCTCCAATTTCGGTCTTCAGACAATCGAGGTTTCCGTTGCAAAACACTTCCCTTGCATACTGCAACGCTTGCAGGATCGTGCTCTTTCCCGAACTGTTTTCGCCATACAACAGCGTGATGTCGCGAAAGTCGATCGTGACCGGCTTGCCGAACGACTTGAAACCTTCGAGGTATAAGCTGGTGATCATGATGTTTTTGATTGCGAGGTGTCGTTGTGGCGTAAGCTTCCAGCTTGCGGAAGTTGATCAAAGGCTGGAAGCCTATGCCACGTTTCTAACGGGGCTGTCGGGGGTGAACAATAGTGCTGGCGATCGATGATTCGTCGGACGCTTGCATTGGCCTTGCAAATCGGGCCGTTACTCCATCGATGCATTGCCACCCGTCCAGGCAGTAAACGCTGGCGATTCGCTCTGTCGGTAACGATTTTGCCGCTTGGGTTGTCATTAAGACAAAGACCGCTGCGGTCCCGCCAGTATTCTGCGTGTCGGCCAGAAAGTTCACGATCCGCTGCGGCCGATCGTGCGTGATCCCGGTGGCGGTTTTCCAACGTCTCGCTTTGTGGACCATGCATGTCGGGTCGAGCAGGATGACGCCCTCGACACCCCGTGGATCGACTTTGTGCAGTTGCTCCACCGTCGCTATCGTTAGCTCGCCATATCGCCACGGTGCGGCTGATGTCGCATTCGTCGCTTGGTCATCGATCGATTCCAAAAGCTCCTCGGTGATGACGGCTAGCTCCTTGGATGCGACGACCGCGATCCAGCGGCCATGGGAATAGTTCTTCAACGCCGCGATGCGACGAACCATCGATTCATAGCTGGGTACTCCCGCGACCAGCAGGCCCATGCGGTCCCGCGCAAGCCGCTGGCGACAGGCATCGTCGAGCAGCAACGGACCGATCGGCTTTTCTGTCATTCGCACAATCGCCGAGCCGGTCATCGGTAACATTGTTGCGGTAATGTCTTCTGTTGCGGTCTGGATCATACTTGTTCCTGTGTGGGGGCTGCGCATTCGCTGCAAAACTTCGCGCCGGTAGTCAGCTTGGCACCGCATCGCTTGCAAAAAGCTTGCTGTTTGGTGATCAAGAGGTCGTCGCATCCGTAGCCGTGGTCGGTCATTACAGGCGACAATCCGTGCATCGATTCGGACAAGGCGTTTAGGCAGACCAGCGTTGCGGACTTGCTGGTCATGTGGTCCTGTCGCGGATCTTGCACACAGCGAATGCAGCCACGGTCGGTGTCGCACTTGCAGCCAGCGATCAAGCGTATTGCCGTTGCAACCAATTGTGGCATGTGATCCATCGCCGCTCGCGTCAATTCCACGCCGTCATAGGCCATGTCGTACAGCACCAATGCCATCTGGCCATTGGAAAGCTTGGTGACGCCGGATGAGTAGTCTTGCGGATCGCACGGGCCGCTGACGGTCGGATACAAGCTGGCAATGACCCGTTCGCACGACGACCATGCCGCGTCGAATCGGCTTCCCAGACGGCTTCGCAACGAGCGTTCCATGGGCTCGCCCAGTGCGACCATCGTTCCTTCGGTTGGCAGCCTGTGATTGGGAGTTCCGGCGGCTCCGGGCCAAGTTTGCACGACGGTCCCGGCAGGCGTCTTTTCGGTCAACGACATCAAGTATTCGTTCACCTCCAGACGGACTGTCGCAATCTTAATGGAAGGGTAATCGGCTGACCGCAGCAGGCGGCGAACCGAGATCTCTTTGCGTATAAACGGCGTTGTTTCATTGCGTGTGTGGTCAGGACGCACCTGAACACGGCCGGCACTGCGGATGATGTCGAGCACTCGATAGGTTTGGCCACAATGTCGATAGATTCCGTTGCGTGGGGTTTCGCGCAATAGGTGATAGACGCCGATTTCACCAAGCTCGTTGCGGCCGTCGACGATCACATAGTTCTTGTCGCCGCTGTTTCGCAGATTGACTTCGCCATGCGGGTCGCTGT
>DNWZ01000053.1 GCA_003506095.1 Planctomycetaceae bacterium
CAATTAAAAAACCAGCGATACCAATGAAGTGGTGGAGGCATTTTTTAAAAGCTTACGTAGGCGCGGCGGCATGCACTCGAAACCAAGGCGCGACTAGTCGGAGCGACCGGCGTCTCACTGGAATGGCAACTCGCTTTCTGACTCATTCGCATGCTTCCCACCCGCAGTCGATTTGTTAGAAGAGGGTTTGTCCCGTCGGAGACAAGTCATTTTCAAGCGTTTACCGGAAAGGGTCAGCCCATTTTGCTGACAATCGCCTAATGGCTGGCTCGCTGCGATGAGGACACCATGGGATGGTGCACACGTACCTGCCAAGGCGACTTTCAGGGCGAAGCTGGCTGAAACGCTTGGGTTAATACTTGATCACCGCCATTACTTCCAACACGGTCGTGACCACTTCGCAGCCAAAGCACTTGTCGCGAACGCAAACGGAAACTGGAGAGGTGCTGAAACGAAGTGTGCTGGAGAATGAAACGGTAAGCCGGGGCGAGCGGATATGCGTTGAGAATGCTTCAATCACCTCGGCTTAGAACCTGATCATACACGCTTGCAACTTTCTGCATCCGCTTTTTGAAATCATACCGATCTTCAATCCGCTTGCGGGCATGCAGCGCAAAAAGCTGTCTCATCTCCTTGTCAGCTTCCAATTGACCGATGGCAGCGACCATTTGCTGGTGATCGCCGATATCGATCAAGAGCCCGTGCTCGCCCGATTCGATTAAACGGGGAATCCCCGCGACGCGGGTTGAGATCACGGGGGTTTCTAGAGCCATCGCTTCGAGGACCACATTCGGCAATCCTTCGCGAAGGCTGCTCAATACGAACACGTCCGCCGCCTGCAGCAACAGCCTCGGGTCACTGAGATGCCCCAGCAAGGACACGCGGTCAGCCAACCCCAGCCTGGCGACCTGGTTCCGAAGCGAGCCGAGTTCGCTACCGTCACCGCCGATCAGGAGAGTGACCGCGATCCCACGAGAAACGCAATCGCCCACCGCGGCGATCAAGCGATCAAACCCTTTCTCGGGCTCCAATCTCCCTAGTCCGGCCAACACCAAACCCGATGTTCGCAGATTCAGTTTGTCTCTGGCCTCCTCGCGGGTAAACCGCCGCCGGAAAGCGTCGGTGTCGATCGCGTTCTCGATCAGACAGCGTCTTTTTTGGTCGATGCCCCAAGCTTGTAAGCAATCGTCGATGTCGGGCGAGACCGCGATCGTCATGTCGTAGAACCGAAGGCAAAATCGTGACACCGTTTGATGCAAGGACGCCTTCCATGATTTGGAAACCCATCCGTGCGCCGTGGTAACGAGTTTCATCGGCCATCGGCGACGAACCAGCAACCCTAAGAGGTTGGTCTTGTCATCGTGTGCGTGCCAGATCTTGACGTTCCGTTGCTGGCAAACCGCCGCTAGTTTCGCAACCAAAGACGTGTCCAAGGCGCCAGAATCGACGACCGAAATCAATTCCGCACCGGCGTCCTCCGCTTTCTGTCTCAGCAGATCGATTCCGGGATCGTCGGCCGGATGCAAATACGCGCAAGACGACCGATATCCCAATACCGGCAGATGCCTGGGGGAGTTCAGGATCGTTTTCTCTGGCCCCCCACCAAATCCGGTGACCGTGCGGACGTGAAGCACAAAGGGTTGAGCATCGCCGGGCCGTTCGTCTGTGTCTGGTTGATCGTTTAACATCACGGGCGTCTGTGCACCGGCAAATTTAGGCCAATTCAATTCAGTTTGCCCCTATCCGCCGATGGCTTTGGACGACGACTGCGCAAATATCGCACAATCCAACGCACCATGGCATCCGTCCGAGCCGTAAAATAAACCAGGTAAACCATAAAATAGTGATGGATACGGTTCCAGTTGCCTTTGGTTGACACCGCCCTGATCGTGTAGAGCGACGGTGCCATCAGCAGCCCGCAGACCCCCGCGACCATGAGGCCCGATCCGATCGCGTCATAATCCGATAACAAGGCTACCAGAAATCCGATCACCAACACGATCACCGAGCCGCCGAACAGGATGGGCGTAATCAGACTCGGCAATTCAGACGGCGTGAAGCGTCCTCGAAGGACGCCATCAAAACTGTTTTTGCCGTGCCAAATCTCCTTGCGGTATAGTTGCTTCAGCGTCTTGGGTTCACGATGATGCACGATCGCCATCGCCGGATCAGAAACGACGTCGCCTAAGTCACCGAGCCGATACCCGAGATCGGAGTCTTCGCAAGTTTCCAGCGATTCGTCGAAACCGCCACATTGCTGGAACGTCGATTTCCGAACCCAAAGATTGCACGACGCAATCCACGGAACTCGCCGTGCCTGTTCGTTCGGTTGGCGTTTTAGGAAACACCAGGCTTGTTCGACCCACGAATCCGCGTCCGGCGGTGGATCCGGTGAGGCGCCGGCCGAAACGACGTTGGTGTCTCGAAACTGCTGAATTCCGGCCTGCAACCAGCCTGGGCTTACGGTGCAATCCGCATCGACGAAGGCGATCAATTCACCTTCGGCCCTCGCCGCGCCGACATTTCGCTGCTTCGCGATCGTCGCGCCGGTGACCACGATCGCGATCGCCCCCTCGCGCCACGCTATTTCCACCGTGTCGTCCCGCGAACCGTTGTCAACAACAATGATTTCGACTCGGGCCGCACTCACCGCATTCCGGATCGACCGAATACAATTGCCGATAAACCCGGCTTCGTTCAGCGTAGGAACGACAACAGATACATTCACCTGGTGAATCGAATCTTCGATCGGTTTTGATAACAAGGTCATCGATTGATTATCGAAATAATGATGGAGCGGAATCTCAAGTCGACTATCTCTGATGATCGGGCATCAGGATTTTTACACGGCCACTGAAGCACCTGCCAGGCGAGCCTAGGGCGGTTTCTGGAGTCGAGAAAATCTTGCAGCCCAAGAACGGCGGGACGACTTTCGATGGCAAGAAAGAAACGACGGCATTCGCCGATGCGAGTGGCGAAAAAGCCGCGTGTTGCCGATGCGATTTTTACCGGCGGCGAGAGTGCCGCGGGGTGTGAGACGACACGCCTGTTCACGTGTCAATCGACCGCGAAGGCGGCCTGGTCTTCTGGACGGAGCGGTTCCATCTGGCGCCGGCGGACCCAGGCACCATAACGTACCCATTCCAGCACGAAACGGTCGCTGCGTGAATCGCCGTAGGCGTACGACCGGTCAGGCGGATCGGGCGATCCGAGATATTCCTGCATCGCTTCCACCTTCTTAACACCCTTGCAATTACCGCCCATGATTCGCCCCACCACCCGACCGCCCTGTCGCTCGATTCGTGTGCAAACCGTTTCGTCGATCCCTAGCGCTTTCGCCACACTCGGTACAAAGATGTCCGGACTGGCCGACAACAGGATCACCCGGTCGCCACGTCGTCGGTGCTTTTCCAGCAGGCTCGTGCCGACCGGATGAAGCCGACGGGGTAGCCAGTTTTCACAGAACCAGCGAGTGTGCGAGTCGATCACGACGGGATCGACCTGAGCAAAAAAATCGCCGATCAAATCCTGTTTGAGCCGATGATCGGGGATCACCTTGCCGAGATAAGCCGATAACCGCAGCGGTGTCCGCAGCAGCGACGCGTAACGGCGATTTCGGCGACCGAAGGTCAACAGATACGCAAGAAACGAGTCACGCGTCGTCAGCGTCCCGTCGAGGTCGAAAATCGCCGTCGCTGGCGAGGATTGAATAGACACGATGGGGCGATGCAAAGGGTAGGTTGTGGTCGGACGTGTAGGAATCGCCAAGCATCGTGCGGAAATTAAGTGCCGGTTCGTTCCACCTCTGCCTGCCTGGGAGCCCGACCTCTTCCACAGGCATTGGTATCTACACGACTAACTCTGGCTCCCTTCTCCCCCGGTACTCCGGGGGAGAAGGGC
>DNWZ01000150.1 GCA_003506095.1 Planctomycetaceae bacterium
GTCCGCCAGTCATGGGCTAACGCACACTGGGTGCGATGGCGGACCCGTCGAATCTACAGAAACTGCAGTCGCGTTTGTTGGCCGGTGACGAAAGCATGCGAGGCAAGCCAAGGTCATCGCACACGGTGCGAGGTTACATGAAGAGCATCGTCTCGGCCTTGAATTGGGCTTACTACCAGGACTGGCTGATCCATGCGCCAAAGACGCCACGGATCAAAGTCTCCAAAAGTAAGGCGATGAAGGGGCGTCCGATCACCGAAGCGGAGTTCAAGCTGATGCTGGAAGCGGTTCCAAAGGTAGTTGGAGAGGACGCAGCGGAGTCCTGGAAACATGTGCTGCATGGCCTTTGGGAGTCAGCACTGCGAATCGAAGAGTTGATGAATGTTGCCTGGGATCGGGAAGGGGCGATTGTCCCGCAATGGACCAATGGTGAATTTCCACTGTTAAGAATTCCGGCGGCGATGCAGAAGAACGACACCGATGAAGACATTCCACTGCTTCCGGGCTTCGAGAAACTGCTGCTGGAAACTCCCGTGGATCGACGAACCGGCTGGGCCTTTGCGCCAGCCTCGCTCCAGCTTCAATACGGCGGCAAGCCAAGTTATCCAAGGCTGGAAGCTGGCTGGGTCGGAAAGGTCATCAGCAAGATCGGACAACAGGCCAAGATCGAAGTGGCACCAGAGAATGCGAAAACAGGCTTGCCAGCAAAGTTCGCTTCGGCTCATGACCTGCGCCGTTCATGCGGCCAACGCCTCCGAAACGCAGGTGTTCCACCGTTGGTGATCTGTCGGATCATGCGTCACTCATCCTGGGAAACAACGCGGAGGCACTACGCACCAGGCGATGTGCAAAAAGATGCTGAGACCTTGGCAGCAATTTTGGAAGGGAAAGCTGCTCTAGTTGATGGCAGCGACGAAAAGTGATTCAAAATTTCCTGCTCAACTCAACTTTTTCTACTTGTGCATTTTGGATTCTAATGGCTGCCTGTGGGGATCCTAGCGATTCTCGTCTTTCGCAGTCCGCCGCACTGGCCATCTGATCACTGGACGAGATCATTCAAGACGATGATTGTAAGCCTGTCCTGCGCTGCCACACACTAAAATACGTTAACATACAGTGAGACTTTTATGAACGAAGTTAGAAGCATCGACCGTCTCGAGATTTGGAAGACAGTGATTAAACGCCCGGAAAATCAGGGTAGCCGCAGCGTTTATTTCGCTTTTTTGGCAAATGAAGCTGAAAACAGAATCATTGGATTTGCCACCGTGGCAGATGGTGAGTTCAATAACCTTGACTGGATCTACGTCCAGGAAGACTGGAGACGCCATTATGCGGCGACTCAAATATTAAAAGCTATAGAAAGTCATGGTTATGAGCTAAAACTTCGCGGCGTCACACCGGAGGGAGAGGCTTTCAGCGAAGCATATAAAAAGAGCGTTCCTCGCAAAGGATTAATCAACGAGGTTCCCTCGCACATTCTTACTAAAACGTCGCGATTCGAAATTTGGCGTTCCAAAATCCAACGGACTGCTGGCAATCATTTTGACCTTATCCAAGTTTGGCAATCCGTAGACGATGTATCTCGGCCAGTTAACATCATGGTCATCGATCCCGCTATGTCGTGTTACCTAGAGTACCTTTCGGTTGACGACAGCTATGACAATATTGACTGGGACATTGAATCACCAAAAGTACTTGCGGCCATTGAAGCCGAATTGGGACAACTGGAATATTGTGTTGGTTCCGCGATAAATGGAGTTCCAGGTCGTCAGTATGACGAAGAAGAACACACGCTGGACTAGTACCGCAACTTAAATATAACTTTGATTGCGAAGAACAAAAAATTACAACCCGCAGCGTTAGCAAGGGGCAGAATGATGGGGAATCTTCGGCTCAAGTTGGTAAAAGTGTATTAATAACGTCGGTCAGAAGCCGACTATGCTTCGTAGCGCCGCCACGGGGTGTTTCCGCTCCGTTGCCAAAACGCGAGGGAATTCTAAAACCACTTTTCATATCCCTCTAAGACTCGCTTCAATTCAGATGAAGCGTCTGGGCTCGAGTTCAAGGTGAAATCTAGGACATTCCCGAGGAATTGTTTTTCTTTATTTGCCCATCCCCATGTACCGTAAATTGCGTCTGCCAAAGTCGGATCATCTATGGCACGTAGGAATTGGGCGATAGGCCAATCACATTCCACAAATCGTTTCACAAGTCCAACATATAGTCGCTTCGAATCATCCCAAAGGAATCCATTTGGAAGATACCGATCAAGCCGATTTGCAGCGGAATTAGGAATGATGTGTGACTTTATGCCTGCATAGTAATCGCAGAAGGTGAAAGACAGCAATTCGGCAGCCTCTTCGTCGTCAATAATAAAAGCAACCGACAGTAAAAACGCCGTCAAATTCATGCGGCCTATACTGTCCGTGACATATCTCGCGTTCTTCGCGAATTCCAACCAAACGCTAATTTCACATCGGCGAATCGCATCTGAGTCTAAGTCAAGCTGACTCACTACACTTGCGAAGATGTTTGCGTCTAATTGCTTGCCGTCACAGGCCCATTGAGCGACGCGGTCAGGAAAATGCGATAGCGTTGATATCCAATGATGCGACAGCGAATTAAATCCTTGTTGAGTTCCCCAAGTGAGTATGGGCGTTACAATGTCAGGCCCGAATATGGCCACCGCATCGTTAACAGCTACATCACGACCTGAAGCAAGAATTGATGTCACGACACCTTCAACGAATTCACGCTCTCGTACCCTACGCTTGCTAATCACCGCGAAAAGCAAGCTGGCTTCGATTGACTCCCATGTTGTAGACGCCATAAATAAATCGTCCCTTTGGGAAAGTACGCCGAGTACTATGGCGTCAGGGAAGGCCTTTAATACTGCAATATCGCTATCTCGCAACGCGGCGACGAGCACGCTGACAACCGTCTTCGATGCAGTCGGCTCTACTGGAGTGACCATCGTGAGTAAGGTATTTTTTGCTGAATCTCGATCGTGCGTCCATGCTGCTTGAAGTCGTTGCGAGACGCATAGCGCTGCCCAATCGAATGAAGATGAAATATGTGGGCGTACAATTGCTTCGACCAATTTAAGGTCGTCTACGTTTCGAAAGAAACTTCGTTGCTCTATTGGACCGAAAACACTTTCCTTCAAGGCTGTCATTTCAGTGCAATCCGGCCAAGTCGTTGCAATTTCCGAAGCAACTGACATCACCCGATCATGACCGTATTCTTCAGTCGTCAGCATAGCAAAAAGCCTCGCCAGATCCCCTACTTCACGGCGACTTGAAGAAGTTCGGTGAGCTACGACGAATGACTCGAGTGATCGATGGTGTCGATGATCTTTATCAGCAACAATTCTAGCCCAACTTGCTACACCACCCGCCAATCCCCTAGTGTCAATAACGTTCGCATCTGGCAATTGCTGCATTACATCGCGAACGGCATTTCTGGGGATAAGCTGCACGTCCAACGGTGTCAATCCGTACCTTCTTGGTCTGATTGAGCCAGTACAAAAGGAAAGCATGTACGCTGACAATTTAAGATGATTCAGCCAGAGGTTCAGTACGCAGGCAGTATGGTCTGAAGGTGATTCGGAAATCACAAACACTGGACATTCAGAGCTGTATACCGTTTCGGCCAAAGAAACATCGAGTCTCTTTATTCCGTCAGGCAATGCTGCGTTTGACTCTTCGCCAGTCGAAATCGTCAAAGAGAATTTGAACTGCGAGAAGCTATCCGCTCGAGGGCGAACAAAAGCCTGCAACAGACTCTCAAGCGATTTTATGCTTCTTAACGCGGCAGCATCGAAAATGAGAACATGAGTCCATACGCATCCAGGCCGATCCATTTCCGTCGCGAGCCAAGTCTTGCCGATAGCGCACTGGCGGCCTTCGGAAAGCGGAAAGCAGGTCAGGTATTCATCGTACTCATGCTGGCCGCTTGAGCCCGATAGGTCTGTCAACACACGCAGAACACGTTCGTCCGATTTAGGAAATGAAGTAGACGCCGCCAATAGTCGGTGACCTGCCGAGTATCCATAAATCGCTTGCTGAGCAGTGATACCTCTTTCAGCTCGACTTAATCCCATCTCATTGTCCACCGCAACGGAAGTGTAATGTCGTGGCTTGAGACTCCCTGTCCATGAACGACCTTTATGCGGTGCGAAGGAGCGACGATCTGTTCGAGCGTCGTTTTCTTATCAGGAATCTTTCCTCCCTGAGCGCTCACTCCGAAGCATGTGGTTTCAAACACATCCTGATTGGCGGTCAAGAACTGGTGCAACAGTGGGAGACGTTTTTCGACCCATATATTTGGATTCTTTTCATTGATTAAATCCCAGGCTGAAACGACGACTGCCAAACGAATAGACCGACCCTCACATAGCTTCTGAACAAATTGAAGCAAGTCGACAAGCTGCACCTGCGTAGGGGCATTACGCGATTCCCAGGGCACTGGGAGATTCTCTTCCGCGACCTTCTCGAGCAAGCTCCCTATGCCAATATTCTTGATTAAGCCTTCCGCGGCACTTATCAGTGATTCTTCCCGGACGTGAGGATGGATAAGTAGCAACCCGCCAATCGACTGACGAATGCTTGCCACGTATCCCGAGCTAGCGGTTCGATCTGTCCATTGTTGTTCAAAAGCCTCGCCCGACATGTCTGGAATTACGACTTCAGTCGTAGCATCTAGAACAGGATCATTTATAAAAATGCTCGTGACTTGCTCCATACCGATTTGGGTGCGATCCGATTGATTAACATTCGACCAAGTGTCACGAATTTTGTTCAGATAGGCCGTGTCTCCATCCAAGTGTGAAAACCTTAGACACCCGTCGACATCCGACTCGAAGAGGACATGCCAAAGTGCGGCAAGAAACGTTGTCTTTCCTGCGCCCGGCAGTCCAATCAAAAATTGTTTCTTCGGACTGTTAGCCATCTTAAGTAGGCGCTCCATCAGTTACCCTAAATCGATCATATTCGCAACAGCCGATTACTCCTTCATTTTCCCTTATTGGAGCGACTACCGACGCAGATCGTTCTAAAACCCAACTTGGAAACATCTTTTCGATACCAAACCCCAGGCCATAGTCTTCATTGTCGGGTCTCGCCGCAATTTTGAAATATCGGAGTCTGCCGACACGTGCTCGAAACTTTCGATCCATGGAACCTGTCAGTGCGTCCACAAATGCTTCGGTGTCATCCAACTCGGCCTTCGAGACTTTGTCCCACTTCGTCACCACCACATCAACAAGCGACGCTAGGCCCAATTGCCCAGCATCCAAGCAGCATTGGAGCAGCATCTGTACCTCGTTCTTGGCACCTTGCCGCGTAGCCGCACTACGCAAACGGTCACCATCGACAAGCACTACGAAATGGTCGGCTCGCTTCAACAGAGGCAAGGACTTGCAGTCCTCAATAGAGTCCTTCGCATATCCAAAATCTTCGCCCGAAAGATCGGAGAAAAGTACGTTTAGA